>CAYTTC010000001.1:0-115786 GCA_964440525.1 uncultured Propylenella sp.
TCGTAGGCCATCCAGATCGTCGGAGAAGCAGACGAGCCGGGTCTTGACGCTGTCGCCGGTCAGGACGCGAAAAGCGTGGCGGACCATCGCGGTCCGCGCCACCTCGCCGAACGTGCCGATATGCGGCAGGCCGGATGGGCCGTAGCCGGTCTCGAAAAGCACTTCGCCATCGAAACCCCGGCGCTTGGCGCGCTCGATCAGCTTTCGCGCCTCCTCAAAAGGCCAGGCCTTGGAGACGCGCGCGGCTTCGAGCCATTCGGCCGGGAATTCGCTCATGACGTGCTTTTGATCGGGACGGCCGCAATCGGGAAAGATTGGGCGGCGCGCGGACCTTAGTGGCGGCTCCAGGCGGAATCAACGCACGGATTTGCGCCGGTTCCCGCCCGAGCCTTCTCTGCACAGGGCAGCTATTGCCGGTTAATGTCGGCGCGCGCCTCCGGTTGCGTGTTTCGCGCCGGCGGGATAATCGCCGCATAGCGAAGTGGGTGATTCATGCGAATGATGCGATTGCGCCTGACCGCGTTTGCCGTCGCCCTCGCCTCGGTCCTCTCAGGCCCGGCGCTTGCGGCGAGCTGCAGCGACGACGGGTCCGGCTTCAGCCAATGGCTGGAGGATTTCAAGCAGGACGCCGCGGCACAGGGCATATCGAGCCGCGTGATCAGCGCGGCGCTCGATGGCGTCACCTACGACAGAAAAGTGATCGGCCTCGACCGCAACCAGCGGCACTTCAAGCAGAGTTTTGAGCAATTCTCCGGCCGCATGATCCCGCCGCGCATGAAGCGCGCCAAGAGCATGCTGACGAAGCATGCTGCGACGCTGGCGCGGATCGAGCAGCAATTCGGCGTGCCGGCCGCGGTCGTCGTCGCCATCTGGGGACTCGAGACGGACTTCGGCGCCGTCAGGGGGAACATGTCGACCATCCGCTCGCTCGCGACGCTGACGCATGATTGCCGCCGCTCGGATTTCTTCCGCGGGCAGCTGATCGACGCGCTCCGCATCGCCGAGCGCGGCGACCTGTCGCCATCGCAGATGCGCGGCGGCTGGGCCGGCGAGCTCGGCCAGACGCAGTTCCTGCCGTCGTCCTACATAGCGTTTGCGGTCGATTTCGACGGCAACGGGCGCGCCGACCTCATCAGCAGCACCGCCGACGTGCTCGCCTCGACGGCGAACTACCTGAAAGGCCACGGCTGGCGGACGGGCCAAGCCTGGACGCCGGGGTCTGGCAATTTTGATGTGATTGTCAGCTGGAACAAAGCGCAGGTCTACGCCAAGACGGTGGCGGAGTTCGCGAGAAGACTGAGCGAGGAGTGAGGTTCCCTCGATCGCGCAAGCGGCTCAGTCCGGTCGGCTGACCTCAGAAAAGCCCGACAGGAAAGTAGCGGAGATAGAGCTCCTCGTAGGTGCCGGCGCGGTAGACTTCGCGTAGCGCGTAATCGATGGCGAATTTCAGCGAGCGGTCCTCCGCCTTCATGACGATCGCGAGCCCGGCGCCGAAATAGCGGTCGTCGAGGTAGGCGCCGCCCTCGAAGCGGCAGCAATCTTCCGATTCAGGGCCGTTCAGCCAGAAGGCGAGGCTGAGGGCATCGCCGAACACGGCATCGAGCACCCCGTCCTTAAGCTCGGCGAGCGGAACCGCGGGGCGCATGAAGCAGGCGACGTGAAGGTCGGGGAAGAAGCGGCCGAGATAGGCTGCATGCGCCGAGCCGCAGACGGCCCCGACGAAGCCCTCCGGCGCGGGCGGGCCGGGATCGAAGCTCTTTTCCTTGCGGACGATGAAGCGGCCGGGGATTTTTAGATAGGCCTGGCTGGAGATCAGCCCCGCGGCCGGCGCCCTTTCCAGATCGAAGCCGGAGATGATGGCGTTGCCGGTTCCGTCCCGAAGGCCGGGGATCAGCGTCTCGAAGGGCCGCGTCTGGACGGCGCACTGGACCTTGAGGACGGCGCAGATCGCCTGCGCGAGGTCGACGTCGAAGCCGACCAGGATGCCGCGCCGGTCGCGAAAGGCGAAGGGCGGAAAATCATCGGTGGTCAGAAAGCGGATCGCGCCGAGCGCCTCGCCCGACGGACGCTCGATCCGCGCGCGCGGATCCCAGAAATTGGGGACGGTCACCGCTTCCGCTTCGACCGGCGCATCCTCGGCGGCCGTTGCCGCCACCGGGAGCGCAGGGAATATCAGCGCAAGAAGAAGAAAAAAGAGCCGCAAGATCGGTCCGAGGAATCGCGCCAAGCGTCGCATTGTCGCCCGATCTCCCCTAAACGGAAAGGGGGCTTGGAGGCGAGAGGGCGGCCATGCTCGACGGCGCGGCGCAGCGATTGATCGGGCCCGGACTCGACCGGCTCGGCGCGAGTCTCGCGCGGCGCGGCGTCACGGCCGACCAGGTGACTTTTCTCGGCTTCGCGCTCGGCCTTGCGGCGGCGGGTGCGATCACGGTGAGGCTCTTCTTGCCCGGGCTTGTGCTGATCCTCGCGAGCCGGCTCTGCGACGGGCTCGACGGCGCGGTGGCGCGGGCGACCGAAAAAACCGATCGTGGCGGTTTTCTCGACATTGTGCTCGACTTCGCCTTCTACGGAATGATCCCACTCGCCTTCGTGCTGGCGGAGCCGGCGGCGAACGCCGTTGCCGGGGCGACGCTTCTCTTCAGCTTCTACGTCAACGGGGCTAGTTTTCTTGCCTATGCGATCATGGCGGAGAGGCAAAAGCTCGCATCGCAAGCGCGTGGGGAAAAGTCGCTGTATTTCACCAGCGGGCTCGCCGAAGCGACGGAGACGATTTTCGTGTTTCTGCTCTTCTGCCTGTTTTCGGGAACTTTCGCAGCGATCGCCTATGTCTTTTCGGCGGTGACGTTGGTCACGGCGGCCGCGCGGATTTTTCTGGCCATGCGGGTGTTTCGGTAGCGAAGCCCACCATCGCAAACCGTTGTCATCCCGGAAGGTGCGGAACGCGCCTGTCCGGGACCCATGAACACCAGAGTAGGCAGGATTTGGCGACCCGGGGCATTCCTCCGCCTTTCGGTGTTCATGGGTCCCGGTCTTGGCCTATCGGCCAAACCGGGATGACAAATTGGAAGGTTAGCGGTCGACGCTACCCAGAAACCGCGCGAAGCGTCGGCGCGTTGGCGCGGTCGAGCGCCTGGGTCAGGTCCTCCGCAAGATCGAGCGGATCCTCAAGCCCGACCGAAAGCCGGATCAGGCTGTCGGCGATGCCAAGCATTTGGCGCTCCTCCTCCTTCAGCCGCTGATGCGTGGTCGTCGCCGGATGCGTGACGAGGCTTTTCGCGTCGCCGAGATTGTTTGAGATTTTTACGACCTCGAGCGAACGCAGCACATCGAAGGCGCCGCGCTTGCCGCCCTTCACCTCGAAGGAGATCATGTTGCCCCCCGAGGTCATCTGGCGGCGGGCGAGCGCGTATTGCGGATGGCTTTCGTGGCCAGGGTAGTAGATCCGCTCGACCGCCGGATGGGCGATCAGAACCTCGGCAAGTTTTTCAGCCGATTGCGCCTGCCGCGTCACCCTGACCTCCAGCGTCTCGAGCGCCTTCAGGAGCACCCAGGCGTTGAAGGGGCTGAGCGAGGGGCCGGTGTGCTTCAAATAGGGAAAAAGCTTCTCCTCCACCCATTCCTCGTCGGAGAGCACGATGCCGCCGAGGCAGCGGCCCTGGCCGTCGATGTGCTTGGTCGCGGAATAGACGACCGTGTGCGCGCCGAGCGGAAGCGGCCGCTGGAAGAGCGGCGTGGAGAAGACGTTGTCGACAACGAGGCGGGCGCCGGCCTTTCGTGCGATCTCGGCGACGCCGGCGATGTCGATCAGTTCGAGCGTCGGATTGGATGGGCTTTCGAGGAAGAAGGCCTTCGTCTCGGGCCGAACAGCCTTGCGCCATGCATCGAGGTCGCGGCCGTCGACGAGGGTGGTGGAAATGCCGAGGCGCGGCAGGAAATTCGCGATCACGTAGTCGCACGAGCCGAAGAGCGCGCGCGAGGAAAGCACATGGTCGCCGGCCTTCAGGTCGCAGAGGAGCGAGGCGGTGACGGCCGCCATGCCGCTCGCCACCGCGCGGCTCGCCTCCGCGCCTTCGAGCAGACACATACGCTCCTCGAACATGGCGACGGTCGGATTGGCGTAGCGCGAATAGACGAAGCCCGGATCGTCGCCCTTGAAGCGCGCTTCCGCCGCCTCGGCATCGGGATAGACAAAACCCTGGGTGAGGAAGAGCGCCTCGGAGGTCTCGGCGAATTGCGAGCGCATGGTGCCGCCGTGCACGAGCTCGGTGGCGGGACGAAAGCGCTTGCGACGGGATTCTGGCCCTTTGGACGCCATGGGAAACCTCCAACAAAAACCCGGCCGCGCTTCCATCGAAAGCACAAGACCGGGGGTTTCCACCTCCGGCCTTTTAGCAGTCTTATTTAGCGTGGTTGCAAGCCGGCCGGCACAAATTCACCACGAACATTGCTTGGTTAGCGCTCGGCGCTCTTGGCGTCAATGGCGGCGTCCGATAGGGCTCCTCCGTAGATGACGCGCGAAGCACAGCAACCGGGCATCCTGCCGGACGGCGCGATAAGGCGCCTGATCGCCGACGGCGCGATTGGAATGGCGACGCCGGCGGCCGAAGCTCAGGTGCAGCCGGCGAGCCTCGACCTTCGGCTGGGGGCGAAGGCGACGCGCGTGCGCGCGAGTTTTCTCCCTGGCCCGGACTTCTCCGTCACCCAAAAGCTGAAGCAGCTCGCGCTGCACGAATTCAATCTCGCCGACGGTGCGGTGCTGGAGACAGGCTGCGTCTATATCGTGCCGCTCATCGAAAGCCTCGATCTCCCCGCCGACATCGCAGCGAGCGCCAATCCGAAAAGCTCGACCGGCCGCCTCGACGTTTTTACGCGAGTGATCACCGACAAGGCGCGCGCCTTCGACAAGATGGCGGAGGGATATAAGGGACCGCTTTTCCTCGAAGTCAGCCCACGCACTTTTCCAATCCTCGTGCGCACCGGCTCGCGGCTGTCGCAGATCCGCTTTCGCCGCGGCAATTCCGTGCTCGACGACGACGCGCTGGAAAAGCTCCACGCCGAGGAGGTGCTGGCGAGCGGCCGTCCGCGCTTCATCAACGGGCTTTCGCTCTCGATCGACCTGCAAGGCGACCAAAACGGTCTCGTCGGTTATCGGGCCAAGCGCTATACCGGCGTGATCGATGTCGACAAGGTCGCCGCTCACGACGTTGCCGACTTCTGGGAGCCGATCCGCCGACGCGAGCGGGCGGAGATCGTGCTCGATCCGGCACAGTTCTACATCCTCGTTTCCGCCGAGTCGGTGCACGTGCCGGCGCTCTATGCGGCCGAGATGGTGCCCTTCGATCCGCTTGTCGGCGAATTCCGCGTGCACTACGCCGGCTTCTTCGATCCGGGATTTGGCCACGGCCCGGCCGGCGGGCACGGCAGCCGCGCGGTGCTAGAAGTCCGAAGCCACGAAGTGCCCTTCATCCTGGAGCACGGACAGACGATCGGCCGCCTCGTCTACGAAAAAATGGCGGCGCCGCCGGAGAGCCTCTACGGCACGGCGCTCGGCTCGAACTATCAGGCGCAGGGGCTGAAGCTTTCAAAGCATTTTCGCGCCGCCCAAGACTGAGACGTGATCCGGCAGGCGAGGCCTGCGGCCATCGGAGCAAACGGATAATGAACGACCTTGGACGACCCGACGCCTGGCTGCTCCGGTTCCGCTGGATCCTGCCGCTCATTCTGCTCCCGCTTGCAATCCTTGCAGCCTTCCAAGCCGACGAGACCGTAATCCGCCTCGGGCGATCGCTGCACGAGGGCTGGGAGGCGTTTTGCCTGGTCCTGGCCTTGTGCGGCCTCCTCGTCAGGGCGCTCGCCGTCGGCTTCGAGCACCGCAGCGCCGGCCGCCGGATCGAGGACGGCAAGCTGCCGTCGACCGGGGTCTACTCCATCGTCCGCTACCCGCTCTATCTCGGAACCTACATCTCGCTCCTCGGCCTTTCGCTGTTGCCCGGCGCCGCATGGTTCGTGCTGGCGACAAGCGCGGTCTTCTTCGTCTGGTATGGGCGCATCGTGAATCAGACCGAGCTCGCCCTGCAGCAACGGTTTGGCAACGCTTACCGTGAGTGGGCAGCACGCATTCCCATGTTCGTGCCAAACCCCTTTCTTTGGGAGCGGCCGCGCGCCGCCTTCTCGCTGCTTAGCGCCTTGCGGCGCGAGCGCGACGAATTCTATTTCGTGATCGCCGGCTTCGTCGGGCTCGAGCTCGCCTGCGACCTCCTCGGAGAACGCGTATCGTTCCGCCAGTGGCTGCGAGAAGACCTGCATTGGGCGCTTCTCCTCCTGACCGGCACGCTCCTCTATCTGACCTTTCGAAGCCTTCGACCGCACGCCGAGGGCATGGCTGACGACGGGACAATCGGAGCAGAGGCATCCGCGCTTCTGGCTGCAGGCATCCCCGACCACGGGCCGGCGCCGGTCGATGTGCTCGGACCCATCACGCGCGGCCTGCGGGTGGACGGCAGGGTCCGTTCAGTCGACATGCTTGAGAACCTGCTGAGCGGGGGGAACCTCGAAAAGATGCTGCGCGCCACTCTCAGTGCCGCCGATCTCCGATCCGGCGAGCGCCTCGTCGATGTCGGATGCGGCTCCGGCATGCTTGCCACCCTCGCTTCGACGCTCTTGCCGGACGGCAGCAATCCGGTCGGCGAGATCATCGGCATCGACGCAACGCCCGGCATGATCGATCGCGCGCGCGAGCGGGCGCGGCGGACCGGCTCAAGCGCGCTCTTCCAGATCGGCACGGCGGAGGCGCTGCCCCTCTCCGACGGCTCTGTGAGCGCGGTCACCAGCTCGTATCTCTTCCATCATCTGCCGTCCGATCTGAAACGGCAGGTGCTGTTGGAGATGTGGCGGGTTCTGAAGCCCGGCGGCCGGCTGGTGGTGACGGATTATGCGCGGCCGGTGAATCGTGTCGGCTTCCTCGCCTCGTTCCCGATGCGGTTCGACTATGCGGAATATGTGCGCGGCCAGCTCGCCGGGGAGCTGGAGCAGATTCTCAAAGCCGAGGCGCTCGGCCGCGTGGAAGTCGTGCGCGTCTTCCTCGGCTACATCACGGTCTTCCGCATCGTGAAGCCCAGCGGCCAGGATGCGGTTGCAGTCGGGGCCGATAAAGCCGAGGCGCCGCGCTCCTGATCAACGCGGTGGCGAAGCGCGCTTGACAGCGGGGCGCGCGGGGCCGATTTTCGAAACTTAGGCGGGCGTAGTTCAGTGGTAGAACGTCAGCTTCCCAAGCTGAATGTCGTCGGTTCAATCCCGATCGCCCGCTCCAACCAACCTGTTGATTTAAATTATGTATTCCGCCCGGGCTGAACGCGAGGTGGCTACGTTGACCCGACGATGCCGGCGTCGTCCTCTACAATTGGCGATCGCGGGTAGCGGGGCGACGCCTCGAGTTGGAGAGGTCCAGGTGATTGCGCATGTAGCGCTCCGAGGCTTTTTGGAGCGGCTGAAAATCCCAGGGAAAATACGATCCGTTCCTGTGCGCCTCATAGACCAGACGCCGCCGCGCTTGGCTCGAGACGACGTCGGCAGCGAAGGCGCCGAGATTCCACCTTTCGAAGACTGCGGCGCGAAAACGGTCCGCTAACGCGGCATGATTCCCGTCGGCAGCTAGGTTCAGCCGCTCGTCCAGGCACGTTTTCCTCGATCAGAAGCGCGTGCAAATCATCGTCGCATCGCGGCTTGCGGCCTTCATCGACCGGCCGCTGATCGATATACATCGGGAGCCACGTAGGGGTCCGGTCTCACGGTAAATGTTCGCTCTCGGCCACAGCTCACGCAGACGAAAATTTCGCTTTGCCTCCCAAACTCTCGATCGGCCAATTCAACCTGCTTGAGCCGCAGCTCGCCACCGCACTGGTTGCAGTGCGAAACTGGCGGGGGCGCAACAAGGGGGCGCATGTGACTTCCTTCCTTTGCTCCGGCGCAACGATTGGGCCGAAGTCAGCCGCCGGACGGCCATTGCCTCCTCGTACAGCCGCGCTCCGGCCGGCGCGCTGGCTGAAAGTCTACCAACTCTTCCCCGTCGCCGACGCGGGCGGGGTTTGCCGCCGAGTGCCCGTCTCCTCGACCAATCAATCCCTCAAGGGTCAGGCCACCCCAACAATCCCCGCGCTCAAGGCTCCAAACACGACGAAGGCGGAGCGGCAGCTAATATCAATCAAGTCCCGTCGCGTACGCATCGGTGCCCCCGGGGTTAACGGAGGATTAACGGCCATGTCGTCGACCCGGTTCCTTCATGGAGAATTTTAGCGCTGAGTTTGAACCCATCGGCGGATTGCGGTGGGCAAGCTACTGCAATCGCTACGGTATCCTCGCCGATGCAGTCTTGACGGCCGGCGACAACCCGCCGCCTTCCCTCACCGCGTACATTCCCGTTGTGCGAAACTCAGTTGGACTAGTTCCAAAAAACCGGCGAAAGACCTTGGCGAAATAGTTCGGTTCATCAAAGCCGCAAAGGATGGCGATCTCCTTCACCGGCAGGTGCGAATGGCTGCTTAGAAGGCGCGCCGCTCGCCGCATCCGCTCGTGCAGGACGAATTCCGCGGGCGCGATCCCTTCGCTTGCCGAAAACATGCGGGAGAAATGCGCGCGACTGAAGCCGGCGATCTCCGCCAGCTCGTTCACGGTGAGCTTCTTTTCGACATTTTCCCGGATGTGCTCGATGACCTGCTGCAGGACGCCGCCCTCGCCCTCCGTGCGAACGCCGTGGCGGCTGAAGACTTCATCGTAGAGCGCCATCGCCGCTTCATAGGCGATCGCTGACGCGACGCCGGGCGTCTCGCCCTCTCCCTCGACAAGGCGCAGACAGCATTTCGCAAGATGCTCGATCGTCTCGGGCCGGAGACGAAAGACCGGACCGGTCGTCGCCTGGATAATGCGATGGATGCGAACGGCCTCCTGGCCGCTCATCGAAATCCAGAAGAACTCCCAGCGCCCGCCTTCTTCGAGCCAGTACCGGTGATTGTGCGGCACGATGGTGAGCATCGTGTCGCCCGGCTTCAGCCGATAGCGGCGGCGCTCGAACAGTAAGTTGCCGGCTCCCGCGATCGTATGCTGCAGCACGGTGAACGGCGTCTCGCCGCGGCGGCGGCCATTCCAGTCGTAGCTCGGGCTGTTGCGGATCTCATAGCCGGTGCTGGTCGGCATAGAGTGCAGGCGATGCCGGCCGCGCGGCAGGGATACGGTGCGCATGATCGGGGCGTGACGCGCCAACTTGTCGAGCATAGAATTACCCATGGAAGCACAAAAGCTCTCTATGACTCTGCAAAGCAGGTCTCATACTAGCATGTGAAGGTTCGGGCGGGGTGAGCAGATTCCACCCATCGAGCGCTCGCATGTACTTTGCGCACCGTGGTCAGGCGCAGCGACGAGAGGGCTCAGCGATGCGGGCTGGAGCACGGGAACGTGATCGTTTCCCGCCTCCCGGATCGCCTCGCTCGCAGCGTGACGGGTGGAGGTGACGGGTGAAAATCGCCCTCATAGGCGCCGGCAGCATCGGTTTCACCACGAAGCTCGTGACTGACATCCTCTGCGTCCCGGAATTGCAGGATGTCGAGTTCGCGCTGATCGACATCAACGAGCGCAACCTCACGATGGTCCGGCGGCTCGTCGAGCGGATGATCGGTGCCAACAGGCTCCCGACCCGCATCAGCGCCACCACCGATCGCCGCCGGGGGTTGGAGGGCGCGCGCTACGTCATCAACTGCACGCGGATCGGCGGGCTCGAGGCCTATAAATTCGACATCGAGATTCCGCTGAAATATGGCGTCGACCAGTGCGTCGGCGACACGATCTGCGCCGGCGGCATTCTCTACGGGCAGCGCAACATTCCGGTCATTCTCGACTTTTGCCACGACATCCGCGAGGTCGCCGAAACGGGCGCGCGCCTTCTGAACTACGCCAACCCGATGGCTATGAACACCTGGGCGGCGATCGACTACGGCAAGGTCGACACGATCGGCCTCTGCCACGGCATTCAGCATGGCGGCGAGCAGATTGCGGCGGTGCTCGGCGCCCGGCCCGGCGAGCTCGAATTCATCTGCTCCGGCATCAACCACCAGACCTGGTACATCGACGTCCGTCTCCGCGGGCGGCCGGTCGGGCGCGACGAACTGGTCGAGGCCTTCGAGCGACACCCGGTCTATTCAGAGCAGGAGAAGGTGCGGATCGACGTGTTGAAGCGTTTTGGCTTCTACTCGACGGAGTCGAACGGCCACCTCTCCGAGTACCTGCCCTGGTATCGCAAGCGCCCCGAAGAGATCGCCCGTTGGATCGACATGTCCGACTGGATTCACGGCGAAACCGGCGGCTATCTCCGCCATTGCGCGGAACGGCGGGACACCTATGAGGCCGAGTATCCGCAACTGCTCGCGTCGGCGGGGGCGCCGATCGATCCGGCGGGCCGCACCAGCGAGCATGCGAGCTGGATTCTCGAGGCGCTGGAGACCGGCCGCCCGTATCGCGGCCATTTCAACGTCAAGAATGCCGGCCTCGTCACCAACCTGCCGGCCGATGCCATCGTCGAGACGCCCGGCTTCGTCGACCGCTTCGGGCTCAACATGGTCGCCGGGATCACGCTGCCGGAGGCGTGCGCCGCGACCTGCATCGCTTCGATCAACGTGCAGCGCATGGCGGTGCATGCCGCAATCGCCGGCGACGTCGATCTCCTGAAGCTCGCCCTGCTGCACGACCCGCTCACCGGCGCGGTCTGCTCGCCCGAGGAGGTCTGGCAGATGGTCGACGAGATGCTCGTCGCTCAGGCCGAGTGGCTGCCGCAGTATTCCGACGCCATCCCCGCCGCCAGAAAACGGCTCGCGCAGTCGAAGATCGCCACGCGCGATTGGGCCGGTGCGGCGCGGCGAAAAGTCCGCTCGGACGACGATGGGCGTAGCGACGAAACGATGAGACAGGAGGTGCAGCGCAAGCGGGAAGCCTCGGCCTAGAACCGCCGGCATCCTTACGGATGCGCGGCAGCGGACGGCGTCGGGAAACGCCAATCCGCAAACAGAAAGCCGCCTCTCAGACAGGCGGCGGAATGGGAGGAGACAATCGATGAGGAAATTCACCGTCATGGTCGCGGGCGCGGCGCTTTCCGCCGGTTTCGCGGCGTCCGCGACTGGCCAGGAGCTGAAGGGGCCCATCCCCTATCCGCAGCCGCAGCAGGTATCGACCGTCAAGCCGATCCTGGTTCCGTACGACACCCTGTTCCACTACGGCACCCTGCCCGCCTATCACGAGCCGGAATGGGTGACGGAATTCGTCAAGGCCGGCAAGCTGCCGCCGATCGAGGAGCGGTTGCCGAAGGAGCCGCTCATCGTCGACACTTCGATGACGACCGACGGACCGGGCGTCTACGGCGGCACGCTCCGCCACGTCATCGGCGCGCGCCCGCAAGGCTGGAACTGGATCACCGGCCGCCACCAGGGCTATGGCGGCACCGAACATTCCACGATGATGTGCCTCGTGCGCACCGGCCCGATGTGGATGCTGACCCCGGAGAAGGTCGAGCCGCTGCCGCAGCTCGCCAAATCTTGGGAATGGTCGGACGACGGCAAGCAGCTGACCATGCACCTCGTCGAGGGCGCCAAATGGTCCGACGGCGACCCCTTCACCTCCGAGGACGTGATCTTCTCCTGGGATGACAACATCGCCGATCCGCAAATGCCGGGATGGGCGAAGGCAGGCGCATTCGGCGAGGGCACGACACTTGAAGCGGTCGACGACAACACTATCCGCTGGACCTTCAAGGACGCCTTTCCGGTCACCACCGTCTACCAGATGGCGCTCAACAATTTCTGCCCCGGGCCGGCGCATATTCTGAAGCCGCTGCATCCGAAGTACAACAAGGACGCGACGGTCGACTCCTACGTGAACGCGCTGAAGCCGGAGATGCTGCCGGCCGTGACGATGGGCCCGTGGGTCCCCGTCGGTTACAAGCCGGATGAGATCATCATCATGCGGCGAAATCCCTACTTCATCGAGGTGGACGACCAGGGGAACCAGCTGCCGTATCTCGACGAGATCTCCTTCAAGCTCTCGACCTGGGAAGACCGCACGATCCAGACGATCGCGGGAACCGCCGATTATACGAACATGGAGGACCCGAACCTCTATCTGGAATCGCTGAAGAAGGCGGCGGAGCCGAATTTTCCGAACAATCTGTACTGGAGCGTGCGCTCGCTATCGTGGCGGGCCGATTTCAACCTGTCGACGGTGTGCGGGGTTGAATCGGAAGCCGACACGGCCAAGCGCCAGCTCTTCCGGGAGCTCGATTTCCGTCGCGCGATAAGCCAGGGCGTCGATCGTGACGCCATGGGGCAAGCTCTAGTCAAGGGCCCCTTCGTGGCTCCGTTCGCCGGTGGCCTGCACGTCGAGACGGACTTTTTCAAGCCTGAGAGCGTGGTCTACTATCCCTACGACGTCGCGACCTCCAAGGCGCTTTTGAAGAAGGTCGGCCTCGAAGACACCGACGGGGACGGCTACGTGAACTGGAGTTCGGGCCCACTTGAAGGTCAAAACCTGGAGATCACCTTCACCTACGGCTCGCATCCAGCCTTCGCGCTGCTTGCCGACACGATGATCGGAATGATGCGGGAGATCGGCATCAAGCTCAACGCGCAGCCCACCCAAGGCCAGGGGCAGCAGGATATCCTGGACAGCTGCAAATGGGACGCGATGCTCCAGCGCGGCGACCGGCAATTTACCGTGCCGCTGGCGCAACTGCAGGACCTCGCCCCGATCTCAATAAAAGTGCCGCAATGGCATCAGGGCACCGGGGACAAGCCGCAGGAGCTGCTGCCCTTCGAGTCTGACATGATCGCGATCCTGAACAAGATCAGGACCGAGCCGGACGGAGCCAAGCGCGCCGCCCTGCTCAACGACTACAATCACATCTTCACCGAGAACGTCTACAGTGTCGGCCTGGTCACCATTCCGGCGGCGCTCATCGTCAACAAGCGCTTCAAGGACGTCCCGGCTGGTGCGCCTGTGCTCGCTTGGCAATGGTCTGAAGACAATACGCTCCGCGAGCGTATGTGGATCGCCAAAGAGGATCAGGCTCAGGTTCCCGAGCTGATGCCCGGTGAGATGCCCGGCGTGAACTAAACCTGTAAGCTCGGAAGTGCGAATGGACCGGGAGGGGTGATGCCCTCCCGGTTCGTCAATCGAGGAGGACGACCGGAGTGCTCCGATTCCTGATCAGACGCGGGCTTTCAGCGGTCGGCCTCCTCTTTCTCGTCAGCGTGGTCTCCTTCATTCTGATCAAGGCGCCGCCTGGAGACTATGCCGACTATGCCGCCGCCCTCGCTCGCAGCCAGGGCGGCCTGAGCTTCGAGCAGTCGCTAATATTGCGGGATCAGGTCCGCGAGGAGCTCGGCCTGAACAAGCCGCTGCCCGAACAGTACTTCAAGTGGATCAGCGGAATGGTGCTCCGCGGCGACTTCGGAAAATCCTTCGTCTACATGAAGCCGGTCGACGACCTCCTCTACGAGCGCTTCTGGCGCACGTTGGCGATCGCCGCGACCTGTCACCTCCTGGCGACGCTCATCGGCGTCGGCCTCGGCATAATCGGCGCTGTCTATCAGCACCGATGGGGCGACCGCGTCGCCTCCACCATCGCCTTTCTTGGCATGACCATCCCGCGCTTCTTCATGGCACTGGTCATTCTCTACTGGCTCGCCTTCATCATGAACTACCAGTACGTGGGCGCAATCTCCTCTCGCGAATACATTTTTCAGCCGATGTCCTTCGCAAAGCTCTGGGACACGCTGAAGCACGTCTGGCCAATCATCTTCGTCGCCGCTTTCGGCGGGCTCGCCTACAACATGCGCGTCATGCGTGGGAATCTTCTCGACATCCTGCGCCAGCCCTACATTGAAGCAGCGCGCGCCAAGGGGGTCCCCGGTTACGCGGTCGTGCTGAAGCACGCGGTCCCGAACGCGCTCCATCCGCTCGTCATGTACCAGGGCATCGCCATGCCCTACATGCTCTCTGGCGAGCTTGAGGTGGCGATCGTGCTGGGCATCCCGACCATCGGGCCATTGATGCTCGACAGCCTCTACCGGAACGATGTCTGGGTCACGACCACGATATTCCTGTGGCTGTCGGCGGTGCTCGTCGTCGCCAATTTGCTGGCCGACATCGCTCTTGGGCTGATCGATCCGCGCGTACGGCAGGCGGGTGCGATATGAGCGTGATCATCACCGAGCGGACCACGATGCTCGACACGACGCCGGATCCGCCGGCCGATCCGATTCCCGACGACGTGATGGTGCCGGCGATCGTCGAGCCACAGCCGCCTCAGGGGGCCGACACGCTGCTCGCCGATTCCGCGGCGCCCGCACTCCGCGCGGTCAAGTCGCAGACCTATCTGAGACTCGTCTGGCGGCGTTTCCGGCGCAACACGATGGGGATGATCGGCGGCGTCCTGGTCGTGCTTCTGCTGCTGGCGACGGTGTTCGCCGATTTCCTTTCGCCCTACAGCCCGGTGGCGCGAAACCGCGACGCTATCTACGCACCGCCGCAGCGCCTGCATTTCTTCGCCGACGACGGTTTCCACCTCATGCCGTTCACCAATCCGGTCACGACCGAGGTCGATGCGGCGACCTTCGCCGTCGTCACCAAGGTGGATACGGAGACGCGCTGTCAGCCCGTGTTTTTAGGCCGCAGCTGGCCCTACACCCTTTTCGGCCTCCAGTTTGACCGACACTTGTTCGCCGCGCCGTCCGGCTGTCCGTGGAATGTCATCGGCACCGACCGCGACGGGCGCGACGTGCTCTCGCGGCTGCTCGTCGGAAGTCAGCTCACCATGTCGATTGCCCTCATCGTGGTGAGCGTGTCCATTACGCTTGGCACCCTGGTCGGTATCACATCCGGCTACCTTGGCGGCCTTGCCGACCACTGGATCCAGCGCGGCGTCGAGTTTTTTCTCGCGATTCCCGAAGTGCCCTTTTATTTCGCGCTGGTGGCGATCGTGCCGCGCAACATGTCACCGTTCCAGCTCGTCCTCGTCATCTGTGCCATCCTGTCGACGCTGCGCTGGGCGCATCTCGCACGTGAGGTGCGCGGCAAAACCCTTTCCATATCCCAGCTCGACTATGTCTCCGCCGCCGAGGCGGTTGGCGCCGGGCGCTGGCGCATCGTCGTCCGCCACATCCTGCCGAACGTGATGAGCCATGTGGTGGTTGCTACGACGCTGCTCATCCCTTCGATCATCCTGATCGAGAGCTTTTTGTCGTTCCTCGGGCTCGGCGTGCAGCCGCCGATGATCAGCTGGGGGCTTCTCTTGAACGCCGCCCAGAACATCCAGAATCTCGGATCCTATCCATGGGTCCTCGCGCCGGTCATCGGCGTCCTCGTCGCGGTCATGAGCTTCAACATGCTTGGCGACGGGCTCCGCGACGCCATCGACCCCTACCAGCATTGAGGCGGGGAATGGACACCAAGCCACAATCGCATCTGGTCGAGGTTCAGAACCTCTCGGTGACGTTCAAGCTCGACGAATCCGAGGTCGAGGCGGTCAAGAACGTGTCGTTCCACATCGACCGCGGCGAGACGCTGGCTCTGGTCGGCGAATCGGGTTCCGGCAAGTCGGTAACCGCCCGCGCAATCATGAAGCTTCTGCCGCGGACGGCTGACGTTTCGGGCGAAACCCGCGTGCTGCTCGCGGGGACGCGCATCGACAAGTTCAGCGAGCGGCAGATGCTCAACGTCCGCGGCGATCGCATCTCCATGATTTTTCAGGAGCCGATGTCGTCGTTGAACCCGATCTACCGGGTCGGCAGCCAGGTCGCGGAGGCAATCGTCCTGCATCAGCGCCTCACGAAGAAGCAAGCCATGGCCCGCGCGCTCGATCTCCTCAAAGAAGTGCGGATTCCGGAGCCCGAGGCGCGGCTCGAGCAGTATCCGCACCAATTGTCCGGCGGGCAGCGGCAGCGGGTGATGATCGCGATGGCGATCGCCAACAATCCGGAGTTCCTGATCGCCGACGAGCCGACGACGGCGCTTGACGTGACCGTTCAGGCCGAAATCCTGAAGCTGATCCGGCAGCTTCAGGCGAGGCACGACATGGGCGTGCTCCTCATCACGCATGACCTCACCATCGTGGAGAAGGTCAGCGACAGTGTGGCCGTTATGCGAAGCGGCCATGTGGTGGAGACGAACGAAACCCGCGCGCTCTTTGCAGCGCCTCGCCATCCCTATACGCAGCGGCTCTTCGCCGCCGCTCCTTCAGGCCGACCGAATCCTGTCGCGCCGCACAGCGAGATTGTGCTCAAGACGGACAAGGTCCGGGTCGAGTACAACCTTCGCTGGGGTCGCCTCTTCTCCCGCCAGAACCGGCTGCTCGTCGCGGTCGACGATGTCAGCCTAGCGCTTCGCGATGGCGAGACGCTCGGCATTGTAGGCGAGTCGGGTTCCGGCAAGACGACGCTCGGCAAGGCGATCCTGCGGCTCCTTCACAACGATGGCGGCGAGATCGACTGGAAAGGTGCGCGGCTCGAGGCGAAATCGAAGGCTGAGATGCGGCCGTTTCGCCCCAAGATGCAGGTCGTTTTCCAGGATCCCTTCTCCTCGCTCAACCCCCGCCTCTCGGTGAAGCAGATCATCGAGGAAGGCTTGATCGTAAACCGCGTCGGCGGCACACGCCGCGAGCGCGATCAGCGGATCAGGGCCACGCTCGTCGATGTCGGGCTCGATCCGAATTCTCTCAATCGCTTCCCGCACGAATTCTCCGGCGGGCAGCGGCAGCGGATCGCTATTGCGCGTGCGCTGGTGCTCGACCCGGAGTTCATCCTGCTCGACGAGCCGACCTCGGCTCTCGACCTGTCCGTTCAAGGGCAGGTCATCGATCTCCTGCGCGAGCTGCAGCGGAAGCGCGGCCTCTCGTATCTGTTCATCAGCCACGATCTGAAGGTCGTGCGCGCGCTCTGCCACCGCGTCATCGTCATGTGCGGCGGCAAAGTGGTGGAAACCGGTGACACCGACCAGATCATGGACGCGCCGCGCGAAGAATACACGAAGCGGCTCGTCCGGGCCGCGTTGGAAGTCGAAGCCTAGGACAACGCACGACACACGCCCTGCAAATCACGACACGGGACATCACATGACAAAGATCGCCATGATAGGCGCCGGTTCGACAGTGTTCATGAAAAACCTCGTCGGCGACATCCTTTCGGAGCCGCTCCTGAAGGAATGCGAGATCAGCCTCATGGATATCGACGAGGAGCGGCTCGCGACGTCGCGCATCGTCGCGGAGCGGATCGCCGCGGCCGTCGATGCCCAGCCGAGGATCACCGCCACCACCGACCGCCGCCGGGCGCTCGAAGACGCCGACTATGTCGTGCTGATGATCCAGGTGGCCGGCTACAAGCCTGGAACCACTACGGATTTCGACGTGCCGAAGAAGCGCGGCTTGCGCCAGACGATCGCCGATACGCTCGGCATCGGCGGCATCATGCGAGGGTTAAGGACCGCGCCCGTCCTCATCGACATCGCCAAGGATATGAGGGAGATGTGTCCGAATGCGCTGATGCTTCAATATGTTAACCCGATGGCGATCAACTGCGCGGCGCTGTCGCGCGCGACCCCGGAGATCCGTACCGTCGGCCTCTGCCATTCGGTGCAGGGAACAGCAAAAGAGCTCGCCGAAGACATCGGCGTACCGGTCAGCGAGATCCGCTATCTCTGCGCCGGCATCAACCACATGGCATTCTACTTGAGCTTCGAGCGGCGGCTGCCGGACGGCTCGACCGAGGACCTCTATCCCCGCATCCGCCAGGTGATCGAGGATGGCCGCGTGCCCGACTGGAACCGCGTCCGCTACGAGGTTTTTCGGCACTTCGGCTACTTCGTTACCGAATCCTCCGAGCACTTCTCCGAATACGTACCCTGGTTCATCAAGCGCGACCGGCCTGATCTGATCGAGCAGTTCAACATCCCGCTCGACGAATATATTCGCCGGTGCGAGGTGCAGATCGCACGCTGGAAGAAGGAAGAGAAAGAGCTCACCTCCAACGAAAAGATGGAGGTGAAGCCGAGCCACGAATACGCCGCGCGCATCATGCTCGCCGAGATGACCGGCGAGCCGATCGTCATCAACGGCAACGTCGAGAACCGTGGTCATATCGACAATCTGCCCGACGGCGCCTGCGTCGAGGTGCCGTGCCTGGTCGACCACAACGGCGTGCAGCCGATCCGGGTCGGTAAGCTGCCGCCGCAGCTCGCCGCGCTGATGCAGACCAACATCAACGTCCAGGAGCTTACGGTCGCGGCGATCATGACCGGACGCAAGGACCACGCCCGCCATGCCGCGATGCTCGATCCGCACACCGCCGCCGAGCTCTCGCTCTCGGAAATCTCAGACCTGGTGGATGATCTGCTCGACGCTCACGGGGAGTGGGTTCCGGGCCTCAACGGCTAGCAGACGCGAGCATGGCAAAGGACAAGGGCAGGCGACGGGTCGCGCTGGTCGGCACCGGCCATCGCGGCGCTGGTACGTGGGGGAAGGAGCTGCTTGCGAATTTCCCGGGCGTTGTCGAGCTGGTCGGGCTCTGCGACACGAATTCCATGCGTCTCGAGCGCGCCCGCGCGGCAATCGGCACCGATGCGCCGACGTTCACCGTGCTTGGTGCGATGCTTTCGGCGACGAAACCCGACACGTTGATCGTATGCAGCCGTGACGACACGCACGCGGATATCATCGTCGCTGCGCTCGACGCGGGGATCGACGTCATCACCGAAAAGCCGATGACGACGACGGCCGCGAATTGCCGCCGTATCCTGGATGCGGAGCGCCGCAGCGGCAGGCGTGTCGACGTGACCTTCAATTACCGCTTCTCGCCGACCGCGCGGAAAATCAAAGAGCTGATCCTGTCGAGCGTCATCGGCGATATCGTCTCCGTGGATTTCCATTGGTATCTCGACGTGCAGCACGGCGCCGACTATTTTCGCCGCTGGCACGCCTACCTCGAGCATTCCGGCAGCCTATTCGTCCACAAGGCGACGCATCATTTCGACCTCCTGAACTGGTACCTGAGCTCAGATCCGGCGGAGGTTTTCGCGCGTGGTGCGCTCAATCACTACGGCAGCCGCGGGCCCTTCCGCGGCCAACGTTGCAAAACCTGCCCGCACGCGGAAATTTGCGACTTCCATATCGATATTGGCAACGATCCCTGGCTCGACATGCTCTACGAAGAGCCCTCGCGCGAGGACGGATACTTTCGCGATGCCTGCGTTTTTCGCGAGGATATCGACATTCCCGACACGATGAGCGCGGCCATCCTTTATGAAAGCGGCGTGCAGGTTTCCTACTCGCTGAATACGTTCATGCCGATCGAGGGCTACCACCTCGCCTTCAACGGCTCGCGCGGCCGCATCGAAATCCGCCAATACGAGCGGCAGGCCTGGCAAACTCCGGATGCGGACGAGATTCTCGTCCTTAGGAACCACGGGCAAGTGGAGCGAGTGCGCGTCCCGCATCAGACCGGCGGCCATTTCGGTGGCGATCTCGCCCTGCAGGAAATGCTCTTTCGCCCTGGGGCGGCCGATCCCCTCGGTCAGAGGGCCGGCGCCCGGGCCGGCGCTGTGTCCGTTCTTTGCGGCATCGCCGCGATGGAGAGCGCACGGAGCGGAGCGCCTGTCCAAGTGAAACCGATGTTGGACGCGCGCTGACGGCCCAAAGCCCACCATCACCTCGGGAGAACCAAATGCCCTATGCTGCGGCCGCTGGCCGATACGAAGAGATGCTCTACCGCCGTTCCGGCAAGAGCGGGCTCATGCTGCCGGCAATTTCCCTCGGCCTCTGGCACAATTTCGGTCACAACGTGCCCGCCGAGCGCTCGCGACGCATCCTCTTCACCGCCTTCGACCTCGGCATCACGCATTTCGACCTCGCCAACAATTACGGCCCGCCGCCGGGCTCAGCGGAGGAGTTTTTCGGCAGTGTGCTGAAGTCCGATTTCAGGCCTTACCGCGACGAGATGATCGTCTCGACCAAGGCCGGCTGGGAGATGTGGGACGGACCCTATGGCGATTTCGGCAGCCGCAAATACCTTCTCGCCAGCCTCGACCGGAGCCTCACGCGCATGGGGCTCGACTATGTCGACATCTTCTATTCGCATCGCCCCGATCCGAGCACGCCGATCGAAGAGACGATGGGAGCGCTCGACGCGGCTGTCCGTCAGGGTAAGGCGCTCTACGTCGGCATCTCGTCCTATTCGAGCGCGCAGACGGCCGAAGCAGCCGCCATCCTGCGAAAGCTCGGAACGCCTGCCCTCATCCATCAACCGAGCTACTCCATGTTCAACCGCTGGACTGAGAGCGATCGGCTGCTCGATCGCCTGGAGACCGAAGGGATGGGCTGCATCGCATTCTCGCCGCTCGCCCAGGGGGTGCTGACCGACCGCTATCTCGACGGCATTCCGGCTGACAGCCGGGCTGCTGGCGGTCGCTTCCTGCAGGCGCGCTCGATCACTAAGCAAAACGTCGCTCGCGTGCGCGCGCTGAAGGCGATCGCCGCTCGTCGTAGCCAGACCCTCGCGCAAATGGCGCTTGCCTGGGTGCTGCGCGATCCGAGAATGACGTCCGCGCTGATCGGCGCAAGCCGCCCGGAGCAGGTCGAGGATGCGGTCGGCGCCTTGTCGAATCTCACCTTCTCTGCCGGCGAGCTGGCGGAAATCGAGCCGCATGCGGTTGACGGCGCGCTGAATGTCGGGCGCTGACCCGATGGCAGGTGGTGACGCCCAAGCTAGTATACGGATGCCGGGTATGGTTGGAACCCGCAGACCTATTCCTGCGCCGTCAAGCGAGGCGACCCGGACTGGCTGAATTTCGGGAACATAGCGCTGCGTGAAGCGATGAGCGGAGTCGAGTACCCCGCCTTTCAAGGCGTCGTTAGAGAAGTGGTTCGGCGAAACGCCGCCCGAGCCGACGATCGGATTCCCAGCCGAGCATCGCTGATATCGCAGTAGGAGCGTGAGCGCGAAGTGATCCCGTCGCTTCTCACCGATCACACTCGAGAATAGGGTCCGGTCGGTGCGATGAGCACCTTCGCCTCGACCCGCATAGGGAGTCTGCGTCAGCACCCTCCTGATCTTATTATCTGATAATTTTTGGAATCGCATTGTCAAGGCAGCCGGCGCCGGTATTCTGATCACATGACGAGCATTGATCACACGGCTCTGGGGAGCGGCCCATCTCGGAAGCGCAACCTCTTCTCCCATGTTCTGGAGAAAATCGGCAGCAGGATCGTCGGTGGCGACTTCGGGCCGAGTGCCGTCCTGCCGAATGAAGCCGAGCTCGGACAGGAGTTCGGGGCCAGCCGCTCAGTGATCCGCGAGGCGGTGAAATCGCTTGCGGCCAAGGGACTGCTCGAATCGAAGACACGCACGGGGATCCGCGCGCTCCCGGCGGTGTACTGGAACCTGCTCGATCCGCAAGTGCTCGCCTGGCGCTTTTCGGCAATGGCGCCGGCGAAGTTTTCTCGCGAGATTTTCGAGATTAGAGGAATAATCGAACCGCAGGCGGCGGCGCTGGCGGCGGAGCGCTGTACGGCAGCTGAGCTGGCGGAGATCGAAGCGGCGTATCTTGCGATGGAGAGTGCGGAAGTACCCGGCAACGCCGCCATCCAGGCGGACCTTCGCTTTCATCGCGCCATCCTGGCCGGGGCGCATAACGACCTGCTGCTGCAGATGGGCAATCTGATTGGAGCGGGCCTGCTGGTGAGCTACCGGCTTTCCAGCGAATCTTTCATCGTCTTCCTCCCGCTGCACAAGCTCGTGCTCGAAGCCATAGCCGCCCGCGACGCGGACAGTGCGCGCGCTGCGATGGACCGGCTCCTGCGGGAGACGCGAAAGTTCCTCGACAGGCACTTCAGGACGCCGCCGCGGAAGCGGCGCGGCGGGACACGCCGCAACAGCCCGCGGCCGCGACCTCGCGGAGCGAACGCATAAGGCTAGCACGACGGCCAGCGAGATTCCCCGGAGGGGAGGAACGCCGCGCAGCTTCGTTCGCAGCCTTTTCGCCGCTTCGGCAGAGCAAGTGCGGGCACTCGTCAGGGGGGCGTGCATCCCGGCACGGGCTCTGCTAAACCACGCGACCCATGCGTCGGTCAGCTGTCTAATGGCCTCGCCCTCCGCGCGCGGCGAAGCGCTCGAAAACGGGCATAACGGAGCAGGCGAGGCCGCCCGCCCCGGCCTCTTCACGCTCGCGCTCGGCTCGCTCGGCGTCGTCTTCGGCGACATCGGCACGAGCCCGCTTTACGCGTTCCGCGAGGCGATTGCGGCAGCGACCGGCGAGGATGCCATGCCCGACCGTGGCGCGGTGCTCGGCGTGCTCTCGCTCATTCTGTGGACGCTGACCCTTATCGTCTCGGTCAAATACGTCCTGATCCTGCTCCGTGCCGACAACCACGGCGAAGGCGGGACGCTTTCGCTGATGGCGCTTGCGCAGCGCGGGCTGCCACGCCCGTCGCGATGGGTGGTGGTCCTCGGGATTCTCGGGGCGGCCCTCTTCTACGGCGACGCCACGATCACGCCGGCAATCTCGGTGCTTTCAGCGGTCGAAGGTCTCGCCATCGCAACCCCGCGACTCGAAAACTTCGTCCTGCCGCTGACGCTGCTGGTCCTGATCGCCCTCTTCGCGATGCAACGGACAGGAACTGGCCGCGTCGCCAACCTCTTCGGGCCGGTCACGGCGCTCTGGTTCGCGGTGCTGGCGATCTCAGGGCTCGCGGAGCTGGTGCGTGAGCCCTCGGTCCTCCTCGCCATCAATCCCTATTACGGGGTGCAATTTATCTTCACGCACAAGTTCATCGCCTTTGTGACGCTCGGCGCGGTCTTCCTGGCGGTGACGGGAGCCGAGGCGCTCTACGCCGACCTCGGCCATTTCGGGCGGAGGCCGATCCAGGCGGCCTGGTACTGCGTGGTGTTCCCGGCGCTTGCGCTCAACTATTTCGGCCAGGGAGCGCTGGTGCTGAGGAACCCCGCCGCGCGGGAGAATCCGTTCTTCCTTCTTTTTCCTGAATGGGCGCTGATTCCGGTCGTCATCATCGCCACCGCCGCCACGGTCATCGCGAGCCAGGCGGTCATCAGCGGGGCCTACTCGCTGACACGCCAGGCGATCCAGCTCGGCCTCCTGCCCCGCATGCGCATCCTGTTCACGTCGGAGACCACGACCGGCCAGATTTACATCCCGCGCATCAACTGGCTGCTCTTCACGGCCGTCGTGGTGCTCATATTGCTCTTCGAATCCTCGGCCAATCTTGCGGCCGCCTACGGCATCGCGGTCACGGCGACGATGGTGGTCGATGCGCTCCTCGGCATCATTGTGCTGCGTTACTGCTGGCACTTTCGCACCTGGACGGCGGTCGCGACGCTCGGACCGTTCGTCTTCATCGCGCTCACCTTCCTCGCGGCGAACAGCCTGAAGATCGCGAATGGCGGTTGGATGCCCATCCTTTTCGGCGGTGTACTCGTCGTGATGATGCTGACCTGGCGGAAAGGGACGGCGATCCTTGCGGAAAAGACGCGACGCATCGAGGTGTCGCTCCGCGACCTCGTCAACCGCCTCGACGCAAAGCCGCCGCATCGCGTGCCCGGCACCGCGATCTTCCTGACCGGCAACCCGGAAGGCGCGCCGACCGCGCTCCTGCACAATCTGAAGCACAACAAGATCATCCACGAGCGGAACATCATCCTGACGATCCGCACCGAGCAGATGCCGCGCGTCTCCCCGAACCACCGCGCGACGATCACCGAGCTCTCGCCGTCGTTCAAGCAGATCACCATGAGCTTCGGCTACATGGAAACGCCTAACATCCTCAAAGGCATCGCCGCCTGCCGCAAGCTGGGCCTTGCCTTCGACATCATGTCGACGTCGTTCTTCATGTCGCGGCGGAGCCTCAAGGCCTCGGCGCATTCGGGCATGCCTGTCTGGCAGGACAAGCTGTTCATCGCGCTCGCAAGCTCGGCGGACTCAGCGACAGATTATTTTCACATCCCGGCCGAGCGCGTGGTCGAGATCGGGGCGCAGGTCACAGTCTGACGGCGGGTCTTCACCGCTTCCCGCCGAAAAGCGTGGCAGGTCCCTCTAGACCAGTTCTTGCTTTAGCCCTTATCAGGAGGCGAAACCCTCGAAGCTAAGGCGGCGCGATGCTCGAGACCATGTACCTGGCGATCCTGATCGGCGCCGGGCTCGTCATGGCGGCGGTCTTCACGAGCTGGTTCGCCTTCCGCTTCGGCGCGCCCATCCTCCTGATCTTCCTCGCCATCGGTCTATTGGCCGGCGAGGATGGGCTGGGGATAGAGTTCGACAACTCACAGGCGGCGTATTTTCTCGGCAGCCTTGCCCTGGCGATCATCCTCTTTGACTCGGGCTTTGGCACAAAACTGTCGACCTTTCGCCAAGCCGCGCGACCGGCCATTGTTCTGGCGACGCTTGGCGTGCTGTTGACGACAGCGTTGGTCGCGGTCGCGGCGCGGCTCGCGCTCGGCTTTCCCTGGCTGCAATCCTTGCTGCTTGGCGCGGTTGTCAGCTCAACCGACGCGGCGGCGGTGTTTTTTCTGCTGAGGGTCGGCGGCATTCACCTCCGCGACCGCGTACGCGCGGTGCTGGAGGTCGAATCAGGCTTCAACGACCCGATGGCGATTTTCCTCGTCGTGACCCTGCTGGAGCTTGCCGGGGCCGGCGCGCCGGAGGCGGGACTGACGCTGGGCTTTGCCCTCGCCTTCATCCGCGAGATGGGCCTCGGGCTCATCCTTGGCCTGGCCGGCGGTTTCGCCATCGTGCGGCTCGTCAACCGGCTCGACCTGGAATCAGGGCTCTATCCGGTCGTGGTGCTCGCCGCCTCGCTGGTGCTCTTCGGGATAGCCGGCGCGCTGCATTGCAGCGGTTTTCTCGCCGTCTATGTGGCCGGCCTCTACGCGGGAAACCGAAAACTCCGGCAGTCGCTCGCGCTCCGCCGCTTCCAGGACGGCATGAGCTGGCTCGCCCAGATCGGGATGTTCGTCGTCTTCGGGCTGCTCGCCACGCCGTCGGAATTCCCGCGCATCCTGATCCCGGGCATCGGGCTCGGCATTTTTCTCATTTTTGTCGCGCGGCCCGTGGCGGTCTGGCTCTGCCTCTGGCCGTTCCGCTTCCAGCGCGAGGAGACGACCTTCGTCGCCTGGGTCGGCCTCAGAGGCGCCGTGACGCTGCTGCTCGGCATCCTGCCCATGATGACGGAGCTGCCGGCCGGCCGCGACCTCTTCAACGCCGCCTTCGTCGTGGTGCTGGTCTCGCTGGTCCTGCAGGGCTGGACGATCCGCCCGATGGCGCGCCGGCTCGGGCTCATCATCCCTCCGACGATCGGACCGGTCGACAAGGTGGAGCTGGAGCTCCCCGGCACCGCGCATCACGAGCTGGTGGTCTATCACGTGGTGGCGGACAGCCCGGTCGCGCGGGGCGAGCGAATCCCGCGCTGGGCGCGCCCCTCGCTCGTCGTCAGAAAAGGCCAGTCCATGCGGCCGCAGATCGCCGGTCACATCGAGGCGGACGACCGCCTCTATCTCTTCACCGCGCCGCGCAACATCCGGCTGCTCGACCGGCTCTTCGCCAGCCCCGCGCCGGTCGAAGAGGACGACAAAGACTTTTTCGGCGAGTTTTACATCGATACGAGCCATACGCTGGGCGAGCTGGCGCAGGCCTACGGCGTCGAGCCGCCGGGCGATCCGGCGACGCCGATCGGCGTCTATCTGCTGCAGCGCCTCGGCGGCCAGGCGGAGGTGGGAGACCGGGTGCCGATCGGATTTCTGGAGCTCATCGTGCGCGACACCGACGAAAACGGCGCGGTGACGGCGGCGGGGCTGGCGGTTGCGCCGGAACCGATGCCCGGGCCCGCCGCCTGGCCAGTTCTGAGAAGCGTCGTCGACCTCGCCGCCATTTTTCGCGCGCGGCTCGCAAAGTTGCGCCGACCCTAGCGATAGCTAGGCAGCGCTTCGGGGCATTGCAGAGAACGGGTCTTAACCCAAGAAGCCTACTTCGCATGTTGACCCGAAGCAGTCATCCGAGGTGGACGCGCCTGCGTAGGTGAAAGAGCAAGTGAACCGGGTCGGCGGACTGCAGCCGACGGCCTGTGCCGACGTCACTTGGTTACCTATTTATCGCCGCAGCTCGGCCATGAGCGCCTTGGCACTTCTCAGCTCAAGCGTATCGAACCCCTCGGTGAACCAGCCATAGATCGGGGCCACCAGCGACAATGCCTCGCGCCGGCGCCCTTCGCCCGACCAGACTCTGGCGAGCGCCGAGGCTGCGCGCAGCTCCCAGAACTTTGCTTCCTGACCGCGCGCGACCTCGATCGCCTCAACGAGACAGTGTTCGGCCCGGGACCGATCGGGGCCACGTCGGGCCAGCAACGCCTCGGCAGTCAGGCGCAGGATTTCGGCAACATAGAACAGCTCTCCATTACCCCGCGCCAGCGCAAGGGCGTCGGCAAAGAGGACCAACGCGCCCTCGATATCGCCCGCGGCCATTCTGATCTGGCCGACAAAGGCGGTCAGCATGGGCAATTGATATTTCCCGGTGGGAGTTGCTCTGATCACTGCGAGTGCCTGCTCGGAACAGCGAAGCCCTTCCTCGACGTTGCCGCTGAAGGCGCGTATCCAGCCGTCGCATAGTGCAAGCGGCTGCAGGTATGGCCCGAGCTTGAACTTCTCGCTGACCTCGATGCCCTCGCTGATGCTTTCCGCTGCCAGGCTCGGCTCGTTCAGCATGATGCACAGGGCCACTCGATAACGGCTCGTGTGGGCGATTCCGGTCTGGAACCCGACCTGCCTGCCGAGCCTCATCGCCTTCAAGCTAGCTTCATGGGCCTGGTCCGGGTATCCGAGCATGAGCAGGGCTGATGCGGCCATCCCGAGCGAGCAGCAGCCCGGGTCGTGAGCGCCGTAGGTCATGGCGAGGTTGCCATGTGTGTCGATCCGGTACGCCGAGAGGCACTCGTCAGTGTAATATTTGGCGCGTTGCAGCTTGCCCTCAGCGTGCATCTGCGATCCCGCCGCATGATGCGCTTGCACGACGTATTCCGGCTCGTCAGTCTTTTCGAGCAGTTCGTACATTCCGTCGAGCAGGCGTCCCGCCTGCGCGTGCCGGCCAGCGCTGTGGGCACCCATCCAGAGACCCCAAAGGGACCGGAAGGTGTCCCCTATCTTGCCCAGCTGGCTGGCGAGCAGTCTGGCACGTTCGTAAGTCGCGTGTGCTGTTGGGCTGTCCCATCCCTCCAGTGCCATGTGGGCCGGCCCCATGAGTGTGAGGAAGGCCAACTCCCACTCGTCGCGGGACGTCCCATCCGGCAGCGCCGCGATTATTGCCATGGCCTTGCGGATGTGGCCGGTCACCTCGGCGTGCGCCAGGCTTGCGGAGGCTCGCATAGCCGCCTCGCGCCAGAACTCCAGTGCCCGTTCCGGGACATCGGCCTCAGTATAGTGGTGGGCAAGCACCTCCGGCTCCGTCCGCACCACGTGGGGAAAGCGGCCCTCAAGCGTTTCCGCGACCCGCCTGTGCAGATCGCGCTTCCGCGACTTCAGGATGGTTTGATAGGCGGCGTCCCGAATAAGCGCATGCTTGAAGCTGTAGATTGCGTTCGGCGGTTCACCGCGCTGCGCAACCATATCGGATTGGACGAGCCGCTCCAGGGCAGCCGCCAACAACGGGCTCTGTAACGACACGAGGGCTTCCACAAGTTCGAACGAGAACTCCTGTCCGATGATCGACGCAGCGAGTGCGACATCCTTGACAGGGCCAAGCCGATCGAGCCGAGCAGCGAGGCTGTCCTGGAGCGTTGCGGGGATGATGAAGGGCGTGCCCGCGTCCTTGAGATGATAGTGTCCGTCACGTTCCTCAAGCGCACCGGACGCGAGAACTGACCGCGTGATCTCCTCAACGAACAAAGGAACGCCCTCGGACTTCGCGACGATCTGTTCGATGACCGGTTTGGGCAGCGTCACACCGGCTGCTGTTTTGTCGATTAGCTCGTTGACCTGCCGCCGGCCAAGCTGGTTGAGCGTCAGCAGCGTGACATGTCCCAGACCGAGCCAGGGCGAAGTGAACTCGGGCCGGAAATTTGCGATCACCATCGCCCGAAGACCCGCGACCCGGCGCAGGATCCGTCCTAAAAGCTCGATTGAAGTGGGGTCGGCCCAATGAGCATCCTCGAAGACGATCAGCACGGGGCCACGTGCCGACAGGAGGGCCAGTTGCTCCTCGATGACGTGCATGGTCCGCTGTTTGCGAACCAGTTCACTCATGATCGTCTCTAACTGCGGATATCGCTGCGCGTATGGGATCGACAGTAGCGCGGCGAGCAGCGGAGCCGCTTCCGCAACAACATCGGGCGGGCCTGCAAGCGCGGCTTCGAGCTTATCGAGTCTTTGGTCGGCCGAGTCGCCCCGGTCGAGACCTGCTGCAAACTCGAGCTGCCGCATAAAGGGATAGAGCGCGCTGTTGGTGTGATAAGGCGAGCAGAAGAACTGGACGCAGATCGGCCCAACTTCACCAACCCCGTCGCGAAAAGCTTGCGTCATCCGCGACTTGCCCATCCCCGCCGGCGCCGAAAGAAGGATCACCTGTCCGTCGCCGTCGACAGCCCGCTCCCAACGCTGCCGCATCATGCCGATCTCATCGATGCGGCCGACCAGCGGCGTCACACCCTTGCTGGTTCGGGCCGCGAAACGGCCGTCCGCGCTGTTCTCACCGACGACCGCCCAGGCGGGAGCCGGCATCGCAATCCCCTTGAGTGTCTGCGGGCCGAGATCTTCATAGTTGAACGCGCCACCGGCCAGGCTCCAGGTCGATTCGGAGATCACGATGGAATCGGGGGCCGCAACCGCCTGTAGCCTCGCGGCGAGATTGAGCGTCTCGCCGACGGCGACGCGCTCTTGCGATGCGCCTTCGCCGATCAGCTCTCCGACCACCACCGTTCCAGTGGCGATGCCGACGCGAAGCTGCGGGAAGCTGGGAGATGACCGCCTCAGGGCGCCCGCTGCTTCGACCAGTGCGAGCCCCGCGAGAATGGCCCGAGCCGGGGCGTCTTCGTACGCCTCTGGATAACCGAAATAGACCAGAGCGCCGTCGCCCATATACTTCGCAACCGAACCACCGAACCGAGCCACCGCATTTGTGCAAGCCGCCCGGAAATCGGCGATGACCCGGCCTAGATCTTCCGGGTCAAGCTGTGTCGACAATGCCGTCGAACCGACGAGGTCGCAGAACATCACCGTGAGCTGCCGACGCTCGGCAGGCGGCTCAAGTGATACTGGCGCCAGTGATGCGGACGTCGCTGCCAGTGCGGTCGAGACGCCAATCAGCTTGGTGCCGCAGTTCGCGCAGAACTTAGCGTGCGGTGGATTGCCGAGTCCGCAAGAGGGGCAGGCAAGCGGGAGCGGCGCACCGCATTCCATGCAGTATTTGCTGCCATCGGAAAGCTTGGCCTTGCAGTTCAGGCATTGCATGCCGCACCTGGAGCTTTCGAGAAGGTCAATCTAGCACAGCTGACTGCAGCTTTTCTCGTGCTGCTTGAAACGGCGAACGGCCGCCCCGCGGTCGCGGCGTCGAAGTCCGCTTTTGGGTCCTTAGCGGACACCCTTCGCTGCGGGTGCGACGCCGTACGATGCAAGCTAGACCTGTTCCGAGCCTGATCGCCTCGCCAAGACAGAGCTTTCCGAGCTCGAACGTCGCGCCGGTGCGCCGGCACCGGCGCGACGTTCGTTAGACAACGCCTCCAGTGGCATTCGGCGTCCGCCTCCCGCGGGCGACGCCGTGAGCGGTCTTCTCCCAGACCGAAGGTTTGCGAAAAAACTGGAACAGCGCCTGCCAGGCGGCGAGCGACATCAGCGCCCAATAGAGCGGCAGGAGCGGTATGTGCCAGACGAGACGCAGGACGCGCGCGGCGGCGAGCCCTCGCGTTGCCGATATCGCCGCCGCCGCGAGGACGGCGACGAGGTTGCCGAGGTTCAGGACGAGCAGCGCCCACGCCAGCGTGCCGGTCGGCCAGCTGCCTTCGATGGCGGCTTTGATCCAAACGGCGATGACCCAGAGCGAGGCCGGATAGAGGAGAAGGCCGAGCACGCCCGCCGTCAGGATGCCGTGCACCGCAAGCTGTTGGCGGAGCGGTAGTTTTAGGCCGGGCGAAATGCCCCTGCCAAGGCACAATGCCACTGTCTGCATCCAGCCCTTGATCCAGCGGCGGCGCTGCGGCAGCCATTGGCGAAAAGTGACCGGCGCCTCCTCATAGGTGCGCGAGAGAATGGTGGCGCTGCGGTAGCCGAAGCGGGCAAGCCGGATTCCGAGATCGGCGTCCTCGGTGACGTTGAAGGGGTCCCACGCCGCGACTCTTTCCAGGACGGCGAGCGGGAAATGGTTCGACGTGCCGCCAAGCGGAAGCGGCGCGCCCCATTCGGCGAGCGCCGGCAGAAGCACTTCGAAATTCGCGGCGTATTCGACGGCGAACATGCGTGCGAGCCAACTGTCGTCGTTGTCGGGCGCGAGGCGCGCCTGCACGCAGCCGAGATGCGGCCGCTCGCGAAAGGCCGCGGCGGCTTTTCGGAGCTGGTCCGGCTCCGGCCGGTCCTCGGCGTCGAAGACGACCACGTAATCGGCGCGGACAAAGGAAAGCGCATAGGTGAGCGCCTTCGGCTTGGTGCGCGGGCCGCCCGGAGGAACCGTGATCACCTCGAAATGCGGCTCGGCCACATGGCGCATCACCGCGGCGCGCGTTTTCGCGTCATCGGCCTCGATGATGAGGACGATCTGAAGTTTTGTGGCCGGATAGTCGCGGCCTTATGTATCAAGAGCACCGGTGCGTTTGCTCCATAAGGCCGGATAGTCGAGCCGGCAAAGCTGAGCGACGAGATCCTCTACGATTCCGGCTTCTCGATAGAGCGGAACCAGCACGGCGTAAGTCGGAAGGCGATCGTCCCAGATCGGCTCGAGGCGCAGCGGCCGAAAGCGTCGAAACGCGGCCGCCAGCTTCCAGACGCTGCAATTCACGAAGAAGAGCGTTAAGAGAAGGCCGAGCGCGGTCAGAGCCGCGACCGGCGCGAGAATGCAGAGCGCAAGAACGGCCGCAAGGAGCGCGGCCGGTCCGCTGGCGCCCTTGGCGCTTTGCCGGCCGGCGGAAAGGCGTGGCAAGACGCCCGCCAACCGGTTGAGGGCATAGTGCGTCAGGGCGGCATGCCGGCGCGCCACAATGAAGGCGCGGATCGTCTCCGGCGCCGCAATCCTGATGCGGTCGGCAAGCGCCGGTATTGCTTGGAGACGGGGTCTCAGAAGCGCGACCTCGTGGTGCCGCGGGGCCGTCACGAGCACGGTTCCCTCCGGCATGCGCACGAGAACGGACGACGCTAGGCGAACCGCGTCGGTCGCAAGCAACCCGGCGTCCGCGACAAGCGTTGCGCCGGTGAGGTCGCCGACAAAGCGAAGACCGAGATCGTCGGCCAGCATCGACCAGTAGCGCTGCCGGTCGAAACCAAGAGCAAAGAGCTCCTGCAATAAAGTGGTGCCGTGGCTCGCCGCCCGCCGCCCAGCGATCGTGAGTAGCGTTTCAGGCACGCCGCGGCGCACCAGGAAATCTATGTCGGTCTCGGAGAGAACGTCCTTTGACAGCTCGGCATTGAAAGCCGGCGCGTCACGCCCGGCAGGCGCCGTCGGTACGACCCGCAGGATGCGCTGACTGGCGGAAATCGGCAAAGCTCAGCCCCCCGGCGCTTGCATTGCTTCCTTCAGCATTCCCGTTTTCACAGAAAATTAACAGTCTTTTCTGCGATCTTAGCGTGCAGGCTGCCACTTCCGGGTTGTGCCTTGGCGGTCACGGTGAGGGAGAAAAGCGTGGGGGATGGGTGCATGCCTTTGAAGCGCCGCAACGCTTGTCTAGAGAGCCGAGCGATGAGCGAGCGCTCCAGGCAGGGCGAAAATGCGCGGAGCGAGCGTCAGCAGAGGCTGGCCGAGGCCTTGCGGATCAATTTGAAACGCCGCAAGGCGCAGCAACGTGAGCGTTCAGCCGCCTCCCAAAGCGACGCGGCTCCGCCAGTGCACAAGACGACGAGGGACTAGGGGCTGATGGATCGCATTCGTATCGCAGGGGGTCGGCGTCTCGTCGGTTCGATCCCAATCTCGGGCGCCAAGAACGCGACCTTGCCGCTGATGATCGCGAGCCTCCTCACCGATCAGAGGCTGACGCTCGAAAATGTCCCCGATCTCGCCGACGTAGCACTGCTGAAGCGCATCCTCGCCAATCACGGCGTCGACTATATGGTGAGCGGCAAGCGCGTGAGCGACAGTCCGCAGGCGGGGGAGACGCTGACGCTCTCGGCGGCGGCCATCGTCGACACCACCGCGCCCTATGAGCTCGTGTCGCGCATGCGCGCGAGCTTTTGGGTGATCGGGCCGCTGCTTGCCAGGATGCACGAGGCGCGCGTGTCGCTTCCCGGCGGATGCGCCATCGGCACGCGGCCGGTCGACTTTTTTCTCATGGGGCTCGAGGCGCTCGGCGCCAAGCTCGAGATCGAGGCCGGCTATGTCGTCGCCAAGGCGCCGGGCGGGCTCGTCGGCGGGCGCGTGCATTTTCCGCATGTCTCGGTCGGCGCCACCCACACGATCATGATGGCGGCGACGCTGGCGAAGGGCGAGACGGTGATCGAGAACGCCGCCCGCGAGCCTGAGGTGCGCAATCTCGCCGAGTGCCTCATCAAGATGGGCGCGCAGATCGAGGGCGCCGGCACCGACACGATCCACGTCACCGGCGTCGATGGCCTCCGCGGCGCGGCGCACCGCGTGCTGCCCGATCGGATCGAGACGGGCACCTACGCCATGGCCGTCGCCGCGGCCGGCGGCGATGTCGTGCTACAAGGCGCGGAACCGGGACTGCTGCAGAGCGCGCTCAACGCGATCGCCGCCACCGGCGTCGAGATAAGCGAGACCAATGCCGGCATTCGCGTCAGCCGCAACGGCGCCGGCCTCAGGCCGGTCGACATCAGCACGGCGCCCTTTCCGGGTTTTCCGACCGATCTGCAGGCGCAGTTCATGGCGCTGATGACGCGCGCCGAGGGGACCTCGGAAATTCGCGAGACGATTTTCGAGAACCGCTTCATGCACGTGCAGGAGCTCGCACGGCTCGGCGCCGACATCCGCCTCGACGGGCAGAAGGCGACGGTGACAGGCGTGGAGCGGCTGACCGGCGCGCCGGTCATGGCGACCGATCTCCGGGCCTCGGTTTCGCTGGTCATCGCAGGTCTCGCCGCGGAGGGGGAGACCCTGGTCAACCGCGTCTACCACCTCGACCGAGGCTTCGAGCGGCTGGAGACGAAGCTCTCCGCCTGCGGCGCCGAGATCGAGCGCCTGCGCAGCTGAGCCTTCGCTTCGCCTTGCTCTCAGCACGGCTAACCCCTACCAAATCTAGATCATGACCGACGCCGGCCCAGCAATGACGGACGACGACCGACTTCGCCTGGTTGCGCTAGACAGGGAAGACCTTGCCGTCCTCTCCGCGCACGTCCAGGACGCCGTCCTGCGCGTCAAGGACATCAATTGGATGCCGCGCGACAGGCATTTCGTCCTCGCAATGAACCGCTTCGTCTGGGAGGCCGCGGCCGGGGGCTCCTGGCGCAGACGCGACTACCAGCGCCGTCGCTCCGTCCTGCATCTCGCCCGCGTGGAAAAGGTGCAATCGGTCGGCATCGACCGCGAGGCCACGGGCGCGGTTTTGAATCTCCTCGCCATTCGCTTCGAGCCGCTGAATGAGCCATCGGGTGACGTCGTGTTTGATTTTGCAGCCGGCGCGACGATCCGGCTTTCGGTGGAGGTCCTCGAAGTGGAACTCACCGACCTCGGGCCGGCCTGGTCCACGCCGCTCGCGCCGCGGCATCCGCTCGCCTAGCCTTTCCATGGCGATCCGCCTCGACATCACCGAGCCGCAATTTGAAGCGCGCTTCGCGGCGCTGCTTGCGGCCAAGCGCGAGGCCGCCGAGGACGTCGAGGCGAGCGCGCGCGCCATCGTCGACGATGTCCGCAAGCGCGGCGACGAGGCTCTTCTCGCCTACACCGCAAAATTCGACCGCCTGACGTTGACGGCGGACCGGCTCAGGGTGTCCGCCGAGGAGATCGCCGCTGCGGACAAAGCGTTATCCGAGAAAGACCGCGAGGCGCTGGCGTTCGCCCGCGATCGGATCGAGTCCCACCATCGGCGGCTGATGCCGAAGGACGATCGCTACACCGACGCGCTCGGAGTCGAGCTCGGCACGCGCTGGACAGCGCTGGACGCTGTCGGAATCTACGTTCCCGGCGGTACCGCGAGCTATCCGTCCTCGGTGCTGATGAACGCTGTGCCGGCCAAGGTCGCCGGCGTCGAGCGCATTGTCATGGTCACGCCGACGCCGGAGGGCAAGACCAATCCGCTGGTGCTCGCTGCCGCGCGGCTTGCCGGGGTCGACGAGATCTATCGCGTCGGCGGCGCCCAGGCGATCGCGGCGCTCGCCTATGGCACCGCCACGATTGTGCCTGTCGTCAAGATCATCGGGCCCGGCAACGCATACGTGGCCGCGGCGAAGCGGCAGGTTTTTGGCCAGGTGGGGATCGACATGATCGCCGGCCCCTCGGAAGTGCTGGTCGTCGCCGACCGCGACAACGACCCGTCCTGGATCGCCGCCGACCTACTCGCCCAGGCCGAGCACGACGCCGCTGCCCAGGCGATCCTCGTCACCGACGACGCGGGGCTGGCGGATGCCGTCGAGGCAGCGGTGGAGCAGCAGCTTGCGACGCTGCCGCGAGGCGAGACAGCGCGCGCCAGCTGGCGCGACTTCGGCGCCATCATCCGCGTGGCGGACCTCGGCGATTCTCCGCACCTCATCGACCGCATCGCACCCGAACATCTGGAGCTGGTCGTGGCCGATGCGGAGGCGCTGCTAAAAAAGATCCGCAATGCCGGTGCAATCTTCATCGGGCGCCACACGCCGGTGGTGATCGGCGACTATGTCGCGGGGTCGAACCATGTGCTGCCGACGGCGCGCTCGGCGCGATTCTCCTCCGGCCTTTCGGTCCTCGACTTCATGAAACGCACGTCGCTGCTCAAGCTTGACGCGCAAAGCCTGCGTGCGCTCGGACCGGCCGCGATAACGCTCGCCGAAGCCGAGGGCTTCGAGGCGCATGCGCGGTCGGTCGCCATCCGCCTCAACCTCTAGGGCGCCTCTCGCCCATGAGCGGCGCCGCGCCAACCAGCCGACTGATCTCCGTCACGCTTGACGAGACCTCGATCGGCCGCGCATCGCCGGATATCGAACACGAAAGGGCGGTGGCGATCTATGACCTCATCGAAGAAAGCCATTTCGCGCTGAAGGAGCGCCCGGGTCCCTATCGGCTGATCCTTTTGCTGTCGGAGCGAAGGCTCATTTTCGATGTCCGCTCCGACAAGGGCCAACCGTTGATGACGCATGCATTGTCGCTGACGCCTTTCCGCCAGATCGTGAAGGACTACTTTCTCATCAGCGACAGTTATCGCCAGGCCATCCGGGTCGGCTCGCCGAGCCGGATCGAGGCGATCGACATGGGCCGGCGAGCGCTGCACAACGAGGGCTCGGAGGCTTTGCGAGCGCGGCTCAGGGGCAAGGTCGAGCTCGATTTCGATACGGCGCGCCGGCTGTTCACGCTGATCTGCGTGCTGCATTGGCGCGGCCGACCGTGAACGCGAGCATGGTCGCCTCGACGACGCCGAAGGTTCTGAGTCTCCGCGGATCTCAGCGGAGTTCACAGAATCCCCCGGATGCGTTAGGAGGGCGGGTCACCGACGCCGTTGAACAGGTGCGGATTCTTTCATGCTGAAACCGGCTCCCGACCGCCCCCGCCTCGTGCTTGCCTCCGCCTCCGCGCGGCGACTGCAGCTGCTCGGGCAGGTCGGAATCGAGCCCGACAAGCTGCTCCCCGCCGATATCGACGAGGTGCCGCAACGCAAGGAGCTGCCGCGCGCGCTTGCGAGGCGCCTCGCGCACACCAAGGCGCAGACGGCGCACCGCGCCGCGGAGCGCGATCCCGAGCTCAGGAACGCCTTCATTCTCGCCGCCGACACGGTGGTGGCGGTCGGCCGGCGCATCCTCCCGAACCCGGAATTCACCGACGAGGCGGCGGCGTGCCTTCGCCTTCTTTCGGGCCGTAGCCATCGCGTCTATGGCGCGCTCTGCCTGATTACGCCGAAAGGCAAGGTCAGGAACCGCATCGTGGAAACGCGGCTCCGCTTCAAGCGGCTCTCGCGCGAAGAGATCGAGACCTATCTCGCCTCCGGCGAATGGGAGGGGAAGGCCGGCGGCTACGCCATCCAGGGACGCGCCGGCGGCTTCGTTACGCGCCTCGTCGGCTCCTACACCAATGTCGTGGGGCTGGCGCTCTACGAGACGATGGCGCTGCTGGCGGGCGAGGGTTATCCGGTCTACGACCGCTGGGCGATCCCGACGTGAATGCGGGCGGCAGCGAGCGGGGAGCGCCGCAGCCGCAGCGGAAATGCCCAATCTGCGGCAAGCAGCCCACGACGCCGGACAACGATCCCTTCTGCTCCAAGCGCTGCGCCCAGGTCGATCTCAATCGCTGGCTTTCCGGCGTCTATGTGATTCCGGCGGCGAAGCAGAGCGAGGACGACGGGGCGGACGACGGCGACTGATCCGCAACGCGTGTTGCGCCGTCCGCCCGTGCAAACGCGGCTCTAGTTGAGCAGGCGGTAAAAGCTCGCGGCCGGTGCGCTGGCGGGCGGAGCAAAGACGAGAAAGCAATCGTTGAACCACTGCACAAATCGATTTGCGTGCTCACTCGTGCCGATCGGGAATTGCCGCATCTTCCATCGATTGTCCGCGCCGGTGTTCTCTTTGACGCTGCCGGCATTGTAGGCGCAGGCGACGACCGGAGGATCGAGCTTGGTGCTCCCAGACTGCTTGCTAATGTAGGCTGTTCCGGCCCGGATTGAGTTTGCGGGTACAAAGAGCCATTCGCGATCAATCGCCACGCCGGGCAAGGTATCGCGCGCGGTGCTGATCAAAGTCTGCATCAGGCCCGGCGAGACTCTTCCAGGCGTGGCCTCGTCGCTCACGTAGCCGGGCTCTTTTCGGAGAGCATCCGGGTTGCCGCTCGACTCCGTGCAGATCGTGGCAATGATGAGCTCGACCGGGACGCCGAATTCCTCAGCGCTCTGTTCGATGGCGGGGCCGAAATCATTCCACACGCGCGTGACGGTCTGCGGCTGGCCGCCTGTGCCCTCCGGGGCATTTCCGGAAATGCTGAGGCCGGTTGCCGTCAGGTGCCATGTGACACTGTTCGCAAACCTCTGGTGGGGGACCGTCAGCGCTGCGAGGTCAACCGCGATCGAGGATGCGCCTGCTGCGGGGGGCGCTCCTCCTGGGGCTGGCCCGCCTCCCGGTCCGGGAGGAGCGGGCGGGGTGCCTCCGCCGCCTCCCCCTCCGCCTCCTCCGCCACCGCCGCCGCCGACCGGGCCACCGCCAGCAGCTCCGCCGCCACCCGCCACCGGCGGCGAACTTCCTCCGGCGGCCCCCGCATCAACCTCCGCCTGCAGCGAATTGAGCTTCGTAAGAAGAAAATTATCGATCTGATGCTGGATCTGCTGAACCGAGGCCCGCAGGCTGGTGCTCAGAGTGGTCAGTCGTGCCGCCCTTTGAGCCAAGTTCGCCAGTATCTGGGCGTTCTGGATCGGTGTGAGTTCGTCGAACACCGCTATGATGTTTGCTTGGCGTGCGGCGTCGCCCGCAGCAGCCTGATGCTCCGCGCGAAGCCTGTCACGAAGATCATCGAACTCAGCGTCGGTCATCGTTTGTCTCCCCCTCGCAATCGGCCGAGCTAGTGTGCAGCGAGCTCAGCCAAATCCTTGCGTGCGGCGTCCGAGGCGGCGGAAAGATCAATGGCAATGGAGTTGAGGCCCGCCACCGTTCCGGCCACGGTCGGCGCTGCGGATAGCGACGCATTGACCTGATCAAGGGCTATGATCGTCGCGTCGATCAGAATGACCCAGTCCGACAGGATCTTTCGGTAGCTCTCGACTTTCTGGATTTCGGCGGCGGTGAGCGCGCCGCTCGTGATGTCCGCCCGCGAGCGTTGCAGGACGGCTGCAGTGAGGACTGGGAAGATCACCGCCGTTCCGCCCCGAATCTCGACCAATATCTCTCGAACGATCGGATAGTTCTGGAGGAGGTAGACGCGAAATGCCTGGCGCGAGCGCTGTCTCAAACCGCGCTCGATGGCTGGCTTGAGCAGGTTAAAGGCCTGCCCGAGCGCCGCGCCGAGAGCGGCCGCTTGCGGGCCCTGGCCGGCAAAGCTCCCCACGTCTCCAAGCGCTTTGCTGACATTGACCTGCAACTCGCCGAGCTGGGCTACCATCGATGCGGCGGACTGACCGCTCACCAACGCGTAGAGCAGGTCGTTGTAGGTATCGACCGTCGCAAGGGAATTCCTGAAGGCCCCGGTGTTCGGGGGATCGCCCGCATCCGAATAGTAGGCCGCCTCATCAGGATTGAACTCTTGATACACGTGGCGAACACCAAAACGGAAAAGCTGGCGCTCCTGCACAGCGAGCTGGTCGAGGACGGCGTTCGCCGTTGAATTGGTCTGCTCGAAGGCTGCCTGATACAGCGCGAACTGCTGGATGCCCCGGCTGCTGACGCATCCGACCAGCAGCGCAACCAGGGTCGCGACGACGAGGACGCGCACGCGGCCGGCGGGACTCTGCGGAATGTAGTACACGACGCCGCCCCTAAACCTTGCCGAGCCGAGGGCTCGGCAAGGCGATGGTGGCACACGCAAGGGTTACGTAGCAATAGCGCATTCGCCGACCCTTCGTTGAGCCGGAGAGGACGCCGTCTGTGCGCGCGCCGCCACCGTATGCGCCAATTCGGCGGTTTGACGGCTGCGCCAAAAGAGTCTCTACCTTGCGCCCCAGCGGGCAAGTGCTTCGGGGAGGTCGCTTGTCGACCGACAGCTCCAGCGACAAGGAAAGCGGCGGCCTTGGCGCGCCGCCGGCGGGCGTCCGCAAACCGCATCGCCTGGCTTATGGAATCGAGCGGATCGGCCTCATTCCCTTAAGTTTTCCGGTCCCGAGCCTCCTCATCCTGGTCGCGCTCGCAATCGCGGCAGCGTTCGGTGTCGTGCGCATCGAAGTCGACGATTCACTGAGCCAGCTGTTCCGATCGGATACCCCTGAATTCCAGCAATTCCTGGAAGTCACCCAGCGTTTTCCGTCGAGCGAGTACGACGTGCTGGTGGTGGTTGAAGGTAAGACGCTGCTCCAGCGCGACTCCCTGGAAAAGCTCCGCAATGTCGTCACCGATGTGCAGCTGATCGACGGCACGCGGGGCGTCATCTCGCTGTTCTCGGCGCGGACGCCGCCGATCAGGGGCCAGCTGCCTGGCCCGCTGTTCCCCGAGACGCTTCCCGAGGGAGCCGCCTACGACCAGCTGATCGAACGCGTGAGGTCGAACGAGATCCTGCGCGGCAAGCTTTTGTCGGAAGACGGCGAGCTGGCGCTCGTGGTGCTGGCGATCGAGCCGGAGGTCGCCGGCGGCAACAGCCTCAACGACGTTGTCGGCCAGATCCGCGAGACGATCGCATTTGATCTCGAAGGCTCAGAGCTGACGGGGCAGCTCTCGGGCGTGCCGATCATGCAGCTGGAGATCCGAAATGCGGTGGAGCGTGACCGGCTGATCTACAACGCCATCGGCTTCGCCGCCGGCTGCCTCATCGCCATCGTGTTCTTCCGCCGCGTCTCGTTCATGATCATCGCGGCGGCGCCGCCGCTTATCGCCATCCTGCTCGCGCTCGGCGCGCTCGGCTGGCTGGATTTCCGCCTCAACATGTTTTTGAACGTGATGACGCCACTCATCATGGTCATCAGCTTCGCCGATTCGATGCAGCTCACCTTCGCGGCGCGCGACCGGCTGATCGCGGGCGAGGACAAATACCAGGCTTTTCGCAACGCCGTGCTCATCGTCGGGCCGGCCTGCGTGCTGACTCACGGCACCGCCGGCATCTCGTTCATCGCGCTGATGTTTTCCAGCTCGGACCTGATCCGAAGCTTCGGCGAGGCGGGCCTCGTGGCGACCGTCATCGCGCTCGCCGGCGTGCTCATGCTGGTGCCGCTGCTCGGCGTTCTCCTGATCCGCAACGAGGCGACCTTCGCCGCCAAGGTCCGGCAGTCGGATTTCGGCGTCAACGCACTCCGCCGCTTCTGCGGCTGGATCGCCGCGCGGATGGTGAGCCGGCCCGGCCTCTATAGCCTGATCAGCGTGCTGGTGGTCGGTGGGTTGGCCTTGATCTACTCCACGCTCGAGCCGCGCTATCGGCTCGCCGACCAGGTTCCCGACCGCGAACAGGCGGTCGCCGCGTCAAGCCGTCTCGATGCCAAGTTGACGGGCGCCAATCCGATCGATGTGCTGCTCGAGTTTCCCCCCGGCGCGTCGCTCTATGCTCCGGAGACGCTCGCCGCGATCGGCGAAGTCCATTCGATCATCGAGCAGCAGGCGGGGGTCGGAAACGTATGGTCGCTGGAGACGCTCCGGCGCTGGCTGCGCGAGAAGGCCGGCATCACCGACGTCGCGATCCTCAAGCAGTACGTCGACGTCCTCCCCGAGCACCTGACGCGGCGGTTCATTTCGGCGGAAGAGGACGCGGTGGTGGTCTCCGGCCGCATTCCGGATGTCGATGCGAGCCAGCTCCTGCCGGTGATCGAGAACCTCGACAAGGCGCTCGACGCGGTGCGCGAGGCGCATCTGGGCTACTCGATCGCCGTCACCGGCCTCTCGGCAATCGCGGCGCGCAACAGCGCCGACATGATCGGCAAGCTGAACCGTGCGCTGACAGTGGAGATCGTTTTCGTCGCCGCCTTCATCGGCCTCGCCTTCCGCTCATTCGTCGTGATGCTCGCCAGCATCCTGCCGGGAATCTTTCCCATCGTGCTTTCCGGCACCGTGCTCTGGGTGATGGGCGAGGGCCTGCAGTTCGCGGCAGTCGTGGCGCTGATCGTGTCGTTCGGGCTAGGCCTCAGCGCGACGATCCATTTCCTCAACCGCTTGCGGTTGGAGGACCGCCCCGACGCGGATCCTGGAGTGGCCGTCGAACGAGCGACGGTGCTGGTCGGCCCGGCGCTCATCCTGACGTCTGTGGTGCTGGCCTGCGGGCTCGCGGTGACCGTGCTCTCCGATCTGCCGTCGCTCAGGACGTTTGGGTGGCTAAGCGCCTTCGCCATGATCGCGGCGCTGATCGCGGACCTGTTGATCCTCAGACCGACCGCGATGTTCCTGTTTCGTCTCGGCCGCAGGATGCGGCGCCAAAGGTTGGCGGAGCAGGCGGCGGAATAGGGTAGATGCGTCAGCCCGCCCGGCGCAGCTTTACCGAGACGTCGGTCACTTCCAGCATATCCGGCTTGATCGAGACGGTCTGATCACTGCCGCGGGTGAGCACGGTGACGCGGGCCGTGAAGCGGTCGTCGGGGGTCTCGACCAGCGCCTGGATGCTGCCCTGGCTGGCGCGGCCGGTCACTGATCCGTTGATGCCGTAGCCCATCTCGCTCCAGGTTCCTGTGATGGCGCCGGCATCGGGGTTGAAGGTGATGGTGCTCTTGATGACGAGCCGCGTGCTATCGGTCGCGCAAGTCAGGTTCTGGGTGAGCTTGTTGCCCTCATTCTCGACCTTGTAGGTGGCGTTGCAGCGCATGCGCTCCGTCTCACCGGTGGACCAGGTAATGCTCCCCTCGCCGCGCCACTTCCCGTCCATTCCCACGAAAAGGCCCGCGGCGGCCGCCCCCGGCGCAAGCACCGCCAGCCAGACGGAGAGGAAAAACACTGCGGCGATCGCGATGATGGACTTTGCGGAAGCACGCCGAAACGACTTCAATCGAAACGACATGACTTCCCCGCCCCCATCCCGCTGTGCAGGCTAGCGACCTGTCGCTGGCCAGCGGCCAGCGTAACATCTTGCCAAGATCGAGCCGACGGGATTCGTCGAACTCCTTCAGCCCACTCGCCCGGACCCACCGATCGAATCCTGCCGGCAGGATAGCCTCTTCGTTCGTGCTTCGGCAACAACCTAGCCTTCAACAAGTCTTTTCCGCCGCTTTCCACCGTTGCGGCTGCTCCCTGCCGCACAACGGTTTCCCGAGTGTGGACAGTGCCAAAGCGAGCCGATATAAGGCGCCGGCCTTCATCCGGGCCGCCAGCGGCGACCGTCCGGCGGGAAGTCAGCCCAGGTAGCTCAGTTGGTAGAGCAGCGGACTGAAAATCCGCGTGTCGGTGGTTCAAATCCGCCCCTGGGCACCACTCTTTTATATACCTGGGCACCACTCTTTTATATAACGGGCTCTTAGATTTACGCGCTGTTGCAGTTGGCTGAGTAAAAGCCAGAATTTATGCGTGGTACCGCAGTGGTACCAACTCATGCGAACTACCGTCATTTCCCCGGTGCTGTTTCGCAGTTTGCCCTGCAACTGAAAGTCGCTGCATATCGAGTACCAATACCCCTCGTTGGACGAGCATGAACAAGCGCGAGCTTTCAGAGCGCGACATCTGCACCAAGTTCATCACCCCTGCACTGCGACAAGCGGGCTGGGATGAAATGCTTCAGATCCGCGAAGAAGTCGGCTTCACCAAGGGCCGCATCATCGTGCGAGGCAAGCTCGTCAGTCGCGGCCGCGCCAAACGCGCCGACTATGTTCTCTACTATAAGCCCAACATCCCGCTGGCGCTGATCGAAGCCAAGGACAATAGCTACAGCGTCGGCGACGGCATGCAGCAAGGGCTGGAATACGCCGACACGCTCAGGATCCCTTTTGTGTTCTCGTCGAATGGCGACGGCATCGTGTTCCATGACCGGACCGGAGCGAGTGCGACGACCGAAACCACCTCGGCCTCGATGCTTTTCCGACGCCCGCGGATCTGTGGGCGCGCTATCGCGTCTGGAAGGGCCTTACCCCGGAGGCCGAGCAGATCGTCCTGCAAGACTATTTCGCCGACAGCAGCGACAAGGCCCCACGCTATTATCAGGTCAATGCCGTCAACGCCGCGATCGAGGCGATCGCCAAGGGCCAGGACCGCATCCTGCTGGTCATGGCGACGGGGACGGGCAAAACTTACACCGCGTTCCAGATCCTGTGGCGACTGTGGAAGGCGGGCCGCAAGAAACGCATCCTCTACCTCGCCGACCGAAACATCTTGATCGACCAGACGGTCGTAAACGATTTCCGGCCATTCGGCGCAGCGATGGCGAAGCTCTCGACCAACGCCAAGACCATCGAGCGCGACGATGGCAGCGAGATCGAGATCACCACCGCACTCGACAAAAAGCGCCGCATCGACACCGCTTTCGAAATCTATCTCGGGCTCTAACAGGCGATCACCGGTCCGGAGGAGCGGCAGAAGCTCTTCCGCGAGTTCTCGCCCGGCTTCTTCGACCTGATCGTGATTGACGAGTGTCATCGCGGCAGCGCGGCCGAAGACTCGGCGTGGCGAGAGATTCTGGAATATTTCTCCTCTGCGACTCAGATCGGTCTCACCGCCACGCCAAAGGAAACCAAGTACGTCTCGAATATCGATTACTTCGGCCCACCCGTTTACGCATATTCCCTGAAGCAGGGCATCAGCGACGGTTTTCTCGCGCCCTACAAGGTGATCAAGGTCCATATCGATCGTGATGTGGAAGGTTACCGTCCGGAGAAAGGCCAGCTCGACCGCGAGGGGCAGGAGGTCGAGGGCCGCATCTACAACACCAAGGATTTCGATCGCACACTGGTGCTGGACGACCGCACCAGGCTCACCGCGAGAAAGGTCACGGAGTTCCTCAAGGAGAGCGGCGACCGCTTCCAGAAAACTATCGTCTTCTGCGTCGATCAGGAGCACGCGGCGCGGATGCGCCAGGCGCTCGTCAATGAAAATGCCGATCTCGTTGCCGAAAACCGCCGCTACGTCATGCGCATCACCGGGAATGACGCGGAAGGCCAGGCGCAGCTCGGCAATTTCATCGATCCGGAGTCGCCGTATCCTGTTCTCGTAACCACGTCGCGCCTTCTGTCCACCGGCGTCGATGTGCAGACCTGCCGGCTGATCGTGCTCGACCGCGAGGTCAACTCGATGACCGAGTTCAAGCAGATCGTCGGGCGCGGTACCCGCGTGCACGAGGACACCCGGAAGTTCTCCTTCACCCTGATCGACTTCCGCGGCGCCACCAGTCATTTCGCCGATCCTGATTTCGATGGCGAGCCGGTGCAGATTTATGAGCCTGGCGAAGGCGATCCGATCGTGCCGCCCGACCCGGAGTCAGATCCTCCAACGGGGTTTGGCGACGATGGCGCGCCTTTTGAATCAGGTAGTAGCAAGGGTGACGACGAGTCTGCCTGGTTCGTAGGGATTAACGTCGATCTGCTGGGTACCGTACGCGCAACGCGGGCCGCCGTACCTTTCCTTGAACAATCGGGAGCCGGCGCAATCGTCAACGTCGGTTCAATTCGCGTAATTACAGGATCAGCGCGCCTTCCCGCCTACGCTGCAGTCAAGGCTGCCGTCATTAACTATACAATCTCCCAGGCCTTGGCCCTGTCAAACAATCACATTCGCGTAAACGCTATCGCGCCGGGTTCGATCGAATTTCCTGGCGGACTTTGGCAGGAGCGCAAGTTGGAAGAGCCTCACCTGTATAAGGCCACCGTCCAACGCATTCCGGGCCGGCGCATATGTCGCTCTATTCCTTGCGAGCGATTCCGCAAGTTGGGTCACTGGCCAAGTCATCGTCGTTGACGGTGGCCAAATCCGCACTTAAAGCGGAATCCACCGTGTGCACGAGGTCAGGGATCGTCAGGCGCTACTGCCGTGGGACGCGGCTAGTCGCGGTGAGCCGGGTCGATTGGGACGAGATCTTTGCGGGCTATCGCGCGCAGGTCGATTGGTCCGGCGGGTGATATTAGCCCGAACTCTCGGGCGCAATCCCAACGAATCCTGATGGATTCCCGTGCCGAATCATCGCGCGCCAGCAGCGTGTGTGGACTCAGCGATCACGCGAAAGGACAACGACGCTTATTCCTCCCCGGCGCGGTGCTGTCGGACAAGCCGGCGGGGGGCGCCGATGCCGTTGCCGGTAGGCGACAGCTCGCGAAGAAGGGCGAGTAGGTCGGGGAGGCAATACCAGCAGACGTCCGCTTTGGTCAGACCTACGTTGTCGGAGGCGGCTGCTGGCGAGCCATGGGGGCCGCTTCGATCCCCTCGGCAACCATTTCCTGCAGGCGCCCAGGGAACCGGTCGTCTATCGCCAGCCCTTCGAGGTGTTTGTTGTGGAGGGAGTCGGCCATCGACCCCCAATGGCCCGCCGCCGCGGCGAGTGCGTCAGGGCCACGATCGTTTCGACCTCGGCGAGATTCCGGCGTGCGCCATACCTCGCCGGGCTCACTTACGCTCGCGGACGTCCTTTGGTTGGGCCTTCAGCCATTCCTCATATTCGGGACGAGCCGCGTCGGACAGGGGATAGTAGCGGCGCAAATCGCCGCCCTCCAGCAGCCGGCCCTTCGAGAAGCCCTCCCATTCGTGGTGTATGGACGCCAACTCTATCAGCTCGGGCGCGAGCTTGACGGGGACGACGACGGCGCCATCGTCGTCGGCCACGATGATGTCGCCCGGCATGACCAGGACCCCGCCGCAGGCGATCGGGATATTCACTGCAAACGGCATGAGATCGGTCTGGGTGTGGAAGTTTGGAGTCACGCCGGATATCCATAATCCGAGATCGAGCTTCTTGATGTTTGGGTAATCGCGAAGGCATCCATCGACGACAACGCCCACTCCGCCCTTGCCCTTGAAAAAAGTGAGCATCATGTCGCCGAAGACGCCGCTCCGCATGTCGCCGCGCGCGTCCACCACCACGATATCGCCGGGCTGAGTGTGATAGAGGGTATGTCGATGCAGCTGCTTTTCCGGCTCCGCATACTCGTCGGCTCCGTATAGATCTTCGCGCTTGGGCATGAACTGCAGTGTCAGGGCCGGCCCGGCAATAGCCCTGCCTGCGGTGCGCGCGGTAGGGCCACATATGTGCGCGTTGCGGATGCCCATCTTGTTGAGCGTGCTGCTCGCCGTCGCCGCGCCGATGTGCTGCAGCGCTTCAATCCATTCGCGTGGCGGGCGGGTGATATCGTTGGTTTGTATCATTTGGATATTCGCCTGGCGGCCCTTTAGTCGAAGAACGCCTGGTCCTCCTCCAGCAAGTAGCGTCTCGCCTTTTCCGGATTGATCTCGATCCCCATCCCCGGACGGTCCCATACGTCGATCATTCCATTCCTGACGATCGGGTTCGGTAGTCCGTCGACGATGTCGTACCACCATGCCGGGTCGCCGATGGGGTACTCGAAGGCGATAAAATTGTGTGGCAATGTCGCCGAGACCTGGACGAGAGCTGCGAGGCCAAGCAGTCCGTTGCCGGTGCCGTGCGGCGCCATCAGTATCCCGTGCAGATTAGCGTACTCCGCGATCCACTTGAGTTCGGCGATCCCACCGACGTCACAGGGATCGGGGCCGATCACGTTGACGGCGTGGCGCTCGATCAGCTCCTTGAAATTCTGCCTGAGATAGATCTGCTCGCCGGTGTGGATCGGGGTGGAGGTCGCCCGGGTCACCTCGCGATAGACGTCGGCGTTGACGTAGGGCACGTAGTCGCCGGTGATCATATCCTCGAGCCACATCAGATTGAGGTGCTCGACCGCTCGGGCGAAGCGGATCGCGTCCGGCACGGTCCAGCCCGGACCGCAGTCGAGAGCGAGGCCGACATCGTCTCCCAGCACCTCCTTCATCGCCTCGACGCAGGCGATGATATGCTTCATGCCGCGTTCGGTGAGCAGGCCGGAATCGAGCGCACCGTGGAACGGGCTCTTCTCGGCTGTCCCGTAGAAGAAGTCGGGCACCTCACGCTTCATCCCGCTGTGGAAAGCGATGCCCTGCTTGACGAAGCTGAAACCTTCGGGAAGCGCCTTCATCCGCCGCGCGTCTTCCGCATAGTCTTCGGGATTGTGCGACTTGAAGGGAACGCGAATGGCGCCGTTGTAGACGCGAACCTGGTCGCGCACCTTGCCGCCGAGAAGCTTGTACACCGGCAGACCCGCCGCCTTGCCGGCGATGTCCCAGAGCGCGTGCTCGATCACGCTCACCGCGGCGCCCCAGGGCTTGAAGGAGCCACGCTGGCGGATGCGCAGCATGCACCGCTCGACATCGGTCGGATCGTGACCGATCAGCCCGTCGCGGAAATGCATGATGAAAGGCTTGAGGTATGGCTTGTACTGTTCGACCTCGCCGAAACCGCTGATACCTTCATCGGTGACGACGCGCACAATCGGGTTCTTGCCGATGACAGCGCATCTCAGATCGACGATCTTCATCTCGGGCAGACCTCGGCTTGACGATGGCGGGCACGCATTGATCTGAGCTACCGGCCGACCTTAAGACTGGCAAGCTCGCCGCTCGCCCGCGCCGCGCGCGTCTGCTCGATCAAGTGACGCCCCGAACCCTCGACGTGCCGCGCGATGACGCGGGCAGCGCCTTCGGCGTCCTGTCGCTTCACGCACGCGATCAGCTCGCGATGCTCATGCAGGATCGCCTGCCGGCGGGCGCGGCTGAACGGGACCCGAGCGCCGATGGCACGCAGGATCTCGCGATGGTGCCACCACATATCGGCAGCGTGGCGATTGTAGTGGCGGTCGTACATGACGCGATGAAAGCGTTGGTCACGCACAGAGTAGGCGTCGGGATCGTCGAATCCCGTCGCTTCGATCTCTGCCTGGATTGCCTCCAGCCGCGCGACGTCCTCATCGGTCGAGTAGTCGACAAACCAGCGCGTCATGTACGGCTCGAGGAGCGCCGTGACCTCGTAGATGTCGCGGACGAAATCATCGTCGATCGGCCGGACGCGAGCACCGCGATTGCGGCTGAATAGCACGAAGCCTTCGCCGCGCAGTTGCTGCAGAGCTTCGCGCACCGGATTGGTGCTGGTCCCGTAGCGGCGCCCGAGCTCGTTGATCTTCAGTCGAGACCCGGCAGTGAGCCGTCCCTCGACGATGTCCCGCCGGATCAATTGGTAAACCGTAACCTCACCCGGAGGGGTGGCGGGCGTCTCGCGACCGAGGCGATCTTGAACCGGGGACACTTCCATGCGCGCGCTTCTATTGGGTTCGCAATTCTCGGCCAAGAGCCGCACGCAAGAAATGCGTGCTCATACACGTGCGTTGACAAACTATGTATGATTCGTAAGCTTCAGTGGCAACAACAATAAGAGCGCCTGAGGAACGCCGAAGGGAGATCAACCGAGGCTCGCAGACCGTCATCGATTTCGATCGCATAGGTCGCGATGAGGAGCTGCTCAGGCGTTCAATGAGGACCGCGGCGCGGAAGACTCGCGGTGTGAGCGATGTGACGAGTCAGGTCGAGCCGGGAGAGCCGACCAGAAAAGAACGATAACCAGGAGGAACACAGATGCGAGAATTCCAAGATCGTGGCGCCCTCTCGCGCCCCTTCCGCCGGCGCAAATTTTTGCGCTATTCCGGCGGAGCCGTTTTGGCCGCCGGTTTGTTCAGTCCGCTCCCTGCATTGGCGGCTGACTCGGGTATCGACCTGTCGAAGTGGTCGCCGGAATACGTCAAGAGCATCGCCGGAACGGAAGAGTTCGATACTGCCGCCGAATGCTCCAAGGTCGTGCCGCTCGATTACAAGGGTCGCCTGACCTACTGGTACACCGGTCCGTCCGACGCCGAGCCCGAGATCACCAAGCAGATGGACAAGGAGTTCTGGGCGGCCTGGAAGGCGACTTACCCGAACATCGAGACCGACGCGCAGAACATCAATTACAACGATCTGCTCGACAAGTTTCGCACGGCCCTGCTGGGCAACGCCGGCCCGATGGTCGTGAGGCTGCAAATCCTGGGCGGCGTGGAATTTGCCGCCAAGGGTTATCTGCAGGAGCTGAAGCCCGAGGACGTCGGATATGCGACGGCCGACTTCTGGCCCGGCGCGATCAAGTCGGTGACATGGGAAGGCAAGACCTACGGCATCCCGACCAACAACGAAACCATGGCCTTCATCTGGAACGCCAAGATCTTCGCCGATGCCGGCCTCGATCCAGAAAAGCCGCCGACGACCTGGGACGACGTCGTCGCCTATTCCAAGACCATCCACGACAAGCTCGGCATCGCCGGCTACGGCTTGGTGGCCAAGCAGAACGCCGGCAACACGCCGTTCCGCTTCATGCCCCAGCTCTGGGCCTATGGCGGCGCGGCGCTCGATGAAGCCGATGCAGCGCCCAACTACGGAACGGTCGGCATCAACAGCGCCGGCGCCAAGGCTGCCCTACAGGCCTCTTACGACATGTACGTGCGGGACAAGTCGGTGCCGGTGTCGGCGCTCACCAACACGCAGGCTGAAAACCAGAGCCCCTTCATCGCCGGCCAGCTCGCCATGATGATCGCGCACCCGGCCGAGTACGCCAAGATGCTCGATCTCTCGGGCAAGGCGACGGGAGACGACAAGAAGGTCGCCGACGAGGTCGTTGCGAATATGCGCTACGGCCTAATCCCCGAAGGCCCTGCGCGCCGTGCCGTGGTGTTCGGAGGCTCCAACATTCACGTCCTCAAGCCGGAATACGTGGACGGCGGAACCGATGAGATGGCGGTGAAGGCGCTTATCTGCATGTGGACGAGCCCCGAATGGTCCACGCGGCTCAACTGGGTCGGTTCGAACCCGGGCAATCTCCGCGGCTTCAAGACCAAGTGGATGAAGGAGCGCCTGGAGACCATCAAGTTCCTCGACGTCACCACCTCGATGCTGCCCAATGGCATCCCGTTCCCGGTCATTCCTGAGGCGCCCGAGATCATGAACATCATCGTCCCGGACATGCTGCAGAATGCGTTGACCGGCAAGATGACGGTGGACGCGGCAGCCGAGGACGCAGCCGTGAAGGTCGAAGAGCTGCTCAAAGGCATGTAAGCCGGCCTCGCGCAAAGAACGACCGGCGGCATTCGTGCTGCCGGTCCCTTCAGCTTCGTGAGAAGGACGTTGCCGTGAGCGTCGCGACGGGACAGGTCAGTGCCGCCCTGGCGCCGGCAATGGTGCGCAGGCGCGCCGGCTTCCTGCAGCGGGTCGTGAACCACCGCGCCGACTACCTCTATGTGCTGCCGGCGCTCGTGGTGATGCTGATCGTCATCGCCTATCCCGTCTACTACACGATCGAGCTCAGTTTTTTCAAAACGCCCGCCAACCTTCAGATGAAGGACAAGATCTTTGTCGGGTTCGACAATTACGTCGCGATCCTGACGAGCAAGTCGTTCCGCGACGTCACGATCAACACGCTTATCTGGACGGTTTTCTCCACGTTTTTCGCGTTCCTTCTCGGCCTTTGCGCGGCGCTTGCGCTCCACCGCGAGTTCGCGGGCCGCGGACTCCTGCGCGCCATTCTTCTCATCCCTTACGTGGTGAGCGCAGTCGCCGCGTCCTATGTCTGGAAGTGGCTCTACCATTCCGATTTCGGGGTGATCGGCGCGCTCTCGGTCCAGCTTGGCTTCACCGACAGACCGATCAACTTCCTCGACAACCTCTACACCGCGTTGCCCTCGCTGATCGTCGTGAACATCTGGAGGGAATTTTCCTTCGCGATGATCATGCTGATGGCTGGTCTGCAGACGGTGCCCGATCAGCTGCTGCGCGCCGCACAGGTCGACGGGGCGAACGCCTGGCAGCGCTTCTGGCACGTAACCTTCCCGCATCTGAAGGGCGTATCGATGGTCACCGTGCTGCTGCTGACGGTCGCCAATCTCAACTCCTTCATCATTCCCTGGATCATGACGGGGGGTGGACCGGCGGGCGCCTCGGACATCTGGATCACCCAGATCTACAGCCTCGCTTTCGGGCGTCAGCGATATGGCGTCGCGTCGGCTTACTCGGTGATCCTGTTCATCGTGATGATGACGCTCGGCTACTTCTACGTCAGGGCGCTGACGCGCGGCGACGAGTCGAGGGCAGGATGAGCACAACCGCCGCCGCCCGTCCTGTCGTCAGGAAGCCCATCGACTGGTGGCGCTGGGCGGGGCGGGCTTTCCTCGTTTTTCTGCTGATCTTCACTGCCATGCCGATGGCGTGGATGGTGCTGACGTCGGTGAAGTCGCAATTCGCGGCCATGCAGTATCCGCCACAATGGTGGCCGGCCGAGCCCACGCTCGACAACTACTTCAAATTGCTCGATCCCTCCAATTCGGTCGGGCAGGACTTCCTGCGGTATTTCCTGAACAGTTTCTACGTTGCTACGGCGACCACCATTGTCGGCGTAGCGGTCGCGATCCCGGCTGCCTACGCCTTCTCGCGCTTCCGCTTCCCGGGGCGCACCTTCCTGTTCTTTTCCGTGCTTCTCCGAAACATGTTCCCGGCGGTCGTCTTCCTGATGCCGCTGTTCCTGCTGATGCGCTGGCTCGGGCTGGTGAGCACCCACTATTCGCTGATCCTCACCTATCTGACCTTCGGGCTGCCGCTTTCGATCTGGCTGCTCAAGGGGTTTTACGACAACATCCCGATCCAGCTCGAGCAAGCGGCGCGGATCGACGGGGCGACGCGCTTCCAGGCGTTCTTCCTGATCGTCATGCCGCTCTCTTCGCCCGGCATCATCGCCACCGCGATCTTCTCGTTCATCGGCGCGTGGAACGAGTACGTCTATGCGGTCACGTTCCTCAACAACAAGGAGAAGCTCACCCTGCCGGTCGGAATCCAGCGCTATTTCACCGAGTTCGCGACCGACTGGCCAGGCCTGATGGCGGCAACGTTCCTCATGAGCGTGCCGGTGGTGGTGCTGTTCCTCGTCTTGCAGAAATACTTCGTCCGAGCCCTCACCGAAGGGGCAGTCAAAGCCTAGTACCGGGAATCATAAGAACGTGAAACGGAAACCGAAGCAGTTATCGACATCCGCTGTCGTCATGCCCGGACTTGATCCGGGCATCCATTCCGTAGCATTCGCAATTCTTGCACTGCGACGGAATGGATTGCCCGGGTCAAGCCCGGCAATGACGACAAGTAATTGTGCGCCCCAAAACCAGGTCGGGGAGGGTACGTGGCTCAAGTAATTCTGCAAGACGTGGTCAAGACCTACGGCAGCCTCTATGCCGTCAACCACATCTCCCTGACCGTCGCGGATGGCGAGTTCGTCGCCCTCGTCGGCCCGTCGGGCTGCGGCAAGACGACGACGCTCAACCTCGTCGCCGGGCTGATCCCGATGAGCGGCGGCGACATCTATATCGGCGACAAACTGGTCACCGATCTCGATCCCAAGGATCGGGACATTGCCATGGTCTTTCAGAACTACGCACTCTACCCCAACAAAACCGTCTACAAGAATCTCGCCTTCCCGCTGCAGATGCGGAAGCTGCCAAAGGCGGAGATCGAGAAGAAGGTTATCGCGGCGGCGAAGGTGCTGGATATCGAGCACCTCCTGGCGCGCAAACCGCGCGAGCTCTCGGGCGGCCAGCAGCAGCGCGTGGCGCTCGGGCGGGCGCTGGTCCGCGATCCGCGCGTGTTCCTGATGGACGAGCCGCTCAGCAACCTCGACGCCAAACTCCGGGTGCAGATGCGCTCGGAGCTGAAGCGCTTCCACCAGGACCTCAACGCCACGGTCATCTACGTGACCCACGACCAGTTGGAAGCGGTCACCATGGCCGACAAGATGGCGGTGATGAACGGTGGCCTGCTGCAACAGTACGACTCGCCCAAGAACGTGTTCGACCATCCCGTCAACGTGTTCGTGGCGGGGTTCGTCGGCAGCCCGGCAATGAGCCTGATCGCGCTCGAGATCGCGACCAGCGGGACGGATATGGCGCTGCACAGCCCCGACGGCTGGACTCTCAGCCTATCGCCCGCAAACGCGCGCAAGGCGCAGAATGCAAGCTCGAAACGCATCGTGCTGGGCGCGCGGCACAGCACATTGCGGGTCCACAAATCCGCCGTGCCGGGAGCGGTGGAGGGCAAGGTCTACACGGTCGAGCCGACCGGGGACATCACGTTCGCGCAGATCTATCTCGGGTCGGCAATCGTCATCGTCAGCTTTGATCCAAACGTCCAGGTCCGGCCCGACGAATCTGTCTGGGTCGCGTTCGACCAGGACAAGATCCATCTCTTCGACGGCGCAACGCAGCAGGCTCTGCCGGCCGCCTAGCACCACTTTCCAATGGGTGATTCAGTTGTTGTCATTCTCGGACGGAGCGAAGCGTAGACCCGAGAACCCAGGAGAAGCGGGGCGACATGGGTCCTCGGGTCTCGCTGGCGCTCGCCCGAGGATGACCACCATGATGATGAGGATCGGAACGCTGCGATGAAGGAGAATAGGTCGGAAGAAGCCCTCAACCGGGTCAACACAAATTCGAAACCGTCTGAGCTTCGGATCACCGATTTGCGGGTTGCCGATATCGTCGGCGCGCCGTTCACGTCCTCGCTCCTGAAAATCTACACCAATCAGGGAATCGTCGGCCTCGGCGAGGTGCGCGACGGTGGCAGCAAGACCTTCGCCTTGATGCTGAAGAGCCGCCTCCTCGGCGAAAATCCCTGCGACGTTGACCGGATTTTCAGAAGGATCAAGCAGTTCGGAGGGCACGGCCGTCAGGGCGGCGGCGTCTCCGGCGTCGAAATCGCGCTCTGGGACATCGCCGGCAAGGCATATGGGGTTCCGGTCTACCAGTTGCTCGGAGGAAAATTCCGCGATCGGGTGCGGATGTATTGCGATACCGACGCGAGGGTGCCGAGCGGTACGGAGACGGGCAAGCGGCTAAAGGAGCGCATGGCGCTCGGCTACACATTTCTCAAGATGGACCTTGGCCTCGCACAGATCATGCACGTGCCGGGGGCGGTCGGTTCGCCGACGGGCGTCCTCGACGGGTTCAAGACCCACACCGAACGCATACCGGTGCGCACGCTCGACGATCGCCGGCGGCGCAATGCAAGCTATGACGTGCACAACGTCCGCCACCCGTTCACCGGACTGCATTTCACTGAGAAGGGCCTCGACCTCCTTGAACAGTACATCGCGGAAGTGCGCGCCGAGATCGGCGACGAGATTCCGCTCGCGATCGACCATCTCGGTCACATCTCGCTGAACGACGGCATCAGACTCGCGCAGCGGATCGAGAAGTACAATCCGGCCTGGCTCGAAGACGTCATCCCCTGGCAATACACAAACCAGTACGAGCGCCTCGCGAAGAGCACCTCCGTTCCGATCTGCACCGGCGAGGACATCTACCTCAAAGAGGATTTCATGCCGCTTCTCCGGAACGGCGGCGTTTCAGTTATTCACCCCGACCTGCTCACCAGCGGTGGCATCCTCGAGACCAAGAAGATCGGCGATGCGGCTCAGGACCACGGCGTCGCGATGGCGATCCACATGGCGGAGAGTCCGATCGCCGCCATGGCGGCAGCCCACGTCGCAGTCGCCACCGATAATTTCATGGCACTCGAGCAACACGCGGTCGATGTCCCCTGGTGGGATGACATCGCTATCGGGCTGCCGAAGCCGCTCGTCCGCGACGGGTTCATCGAGGTGCTCGACAGACCGGGCCTCGGTATCGACGACATCGATGACGCGGTGATCGAGAAGCACCTGCAGCCGGGCGTCTCTGGAATCTGGCAGCCGACCGATCAATGGGACGACGAATGGTCCTGGGATCGGACCTGGAGCTAAGTGGACCCATGAAGATCACCGCCATCCGCGCCTTCCCTGTCTGGGTCGGCATCCGCAACCAGCTCCTCGTCAAGGTTGAGACCGACGAGGGCATTTTTGGCTGGGGCGAGTCCGGCCTATCGGGGCGCGAGAAAGCCGTTGTGGGTGCAATCGAGCATTTTGCCGAGTTTGCCGTCGGACGCGATCCGATGCGGATCGGCGCGCTCTGGCAGGAGATGTACCGCAGCCAGTATTTCGAAGGTGGTCGGGTCCTGTCGGCGGCGATCTCGGCGATCGACATCGCCCTTCACGACATCAAGGGCAAGGCGCTCGGGGTGCCGGTCTACGATCTTCTCGGCGGCAAGCAGCGCGACCGCATCCCGACCTTCGCCTCGACGCATGCCGAGCCTGGTCCGGAGATGATCGAGCAGGCCAAAAACCTTGTCCGTCGTGGCTGGAATTGCGTGCGTCTGTTCCCGGGCGGGCAGCAGAATCGCGAGATCTACGAGCCGCGCGAGCACATCGCCACCACCGCGCTCTGGTGCGCAAAGGCGCGCGAGGCGCTCGGCGGCGACGTCGTCCTGGGCATCGACTACCACCACCGCCTGTCGATCGCTGAGGCGGCGAGCTTCTGTCAAAAAATGCCGCGCGGCACGCTCGATTTCATCGAAGAGCCGATCCGCGACGAGACGCCGGAGGCCTACGAGGCGCTTCGCCGGCTGACCGACATTCCCTTCGCCGTCGGCGAGGAATTTTCGTCGAAGTGGCAGTTCCTGCCGTACATCGAGCGCGGCATTCACCAGTTCAACCGGATCGACGTCTGCAATGTCGGCGGTCTCACGGAGGCGATGAAGGTCGCCGGATGGAGCGAGGCGCATTACGTCGACATGATGCCCCACAATCCGCTTGGGCCGGTCTGCACCGCGGCGACAGTGCACTTCGCCGCGGCGGTCGCGAATTTCTCCTGGCTAGAATGCCGCGCCACGCCCGCTGAAACCCATCTCGGTTTCGACGACACCGAGATATTCCCTGTCCAGGTCAAACTGGAGAACGCCCACTACACCGTGCCGACTCTGCCCGGCCTCGGGGTCGAGGTCGACGAGGCGCGGCTGACGCGCGAAGGCTTCAAATTTTGGGAAGCGCCGCACCTGCGCCGGCGCGACGGGTCGTTCACCAATTGGTAGATTTCGGGTGGCTCGATGTCACAACGAGTCGCGAATCAGGACGCCCGAGCCGGCACGCACGCCGAGGCGCCCGGTCGGCGTTCTGATCGACCACAAGGACCCGCAATCCCAACTAAGTCTCCCGCAGGCGGCTCGGTTCGCCCAAGCGATCGGCGTGCCATCGGAACAGCGGATGTCGCCTTAGGGTCCAGACTCAGAAGTGGCGGCACCCAAACGTTCAGTCTGCCTCACACCGCAAAGCAGACATTGGCGGGCGCGGTCCGCGGGTCCGTTTTGCGCCAATAGCGGACACTCGACTACCTATTACGCACTGCGATCCGCGGCGGGTGAGCATGTGGCAACCTTCCGTCCGGAACCCTTGTAATTAGGTTGGCGCTGGGCGTCGGCGATGCCAAACCGAGCCAATGCATTCCGATTCTTAACGGAAACTTTGCGCCATCCCGTCTGCAGAACTGAATCCGCGCGTCGTTGATTCGATTCTGGCCCAACGCACCATTAATGAGCTGGCTATGCCCTCCGTTTCAGAAACGCGTCGATATCCTGGCTGGACGGCATGCTTTCGAGCGCGCCGATGCGCGTCGCCATGATGGCACCCGCTGCACAGGCGCGGACCGCGATCGTTTTCAGCGCCTCTCCCTGCAGTTCGAACCGGCGTTCGATCAGATCGACAAGGAGATTCGACATGAAGGTGTCGCCGCAACCGACCGTATCGACGGGCGAAACCACGAAACCGGGCACTGAGACCCCCTCGCGCGCGGTGAAGAGATCGGCGCCGATAGCCCCTTTCGTCACCGCGAATGCGATGAGTCCTTCATGCCATAGTGATCTCACTGCCGCTGTCGTGTCGGTCGAGCCGCATAGAAACGTGAGCTCGTCGCGGCTGACCTTCACAATGTTCGCCGCCCGAACCATCTCGATGCCGGCTTCCCGCATACGCGCCGGATTTCGCCAGAACGCAGCCCTGAAGTTCAGGTCGGTCGACACAAGCACGTCGTTGGCCTTGGCGCTGGTAATCGCGTGGCGCTGAGCAGCTGCGGAGATGGGTGTGGCAAGCAGTAGCGTTCCGACATGCAATATGTTGGAGGCTGCGATCAGATCGGCCCGGATTTCCACCGCGGCGAGATTCGAGTCGGCGCAGTTCTCCCGATAGAAAAAGAAGTCCGTCTCGCCGCTGGCGGTCTTCGAGACAACGGCCAGGGCCGTGTTGTGGGCGGCCGTGCGAATGATCGCGTGGGTGGCGACGCCCGTCGCTTTCAGCGCCGAAACGGCAGCCTCTCCGAACGCCTCCACGCCCACCTTTGTGATCATCGCGGACTTATGTCCAAGGCGCGCGACGCCGGCCGCGACGTTTCCGGGCGCGCCGCCCGGAAACGGCATGTAGCCGACGCCCGCAGGCGTCTCGATTGGGATGAGGTCGATGACAAGCTCGCCGAGCGTCGTCACATCATAGCGCATCGATGCTCCGCACGCGCGCCCCCTATGTCGACCGCGGCCTCACGCGGCCCGGATCCGCTCGCCGCTTTCCGTATCGAACAGGAACACCGACGCATCGTTGAAGCCGAGGCCGATCGGCTCCTCCATCTCGTGCTGGGCGGACTTGTCCGCCTTCACGGTCACCGTTGCGTCGCCGAAGCGGCAGGTGACGAGCGAATGATCGCCGATCAGCTCTGTGGCGTAAACGGTGCCCGCGATCTTGCCGTCCTCTCGCTTCGTTACCCAGCAATCCTCCGGGCGAAGCCCCGCGGTGACCGCATTCTTAGTAGCCGTTATCCCGGTCGCGAAGCGCCCTTCAGGACAGGCGAACGCGCCGTTCGCGAGCTCTCCCCTGAGAAAATTCATCGGAGGCGAGCCGATGAAACCCGCGACGAAAAGGTTCGCCGGATCGTCGTAGATCTGCCGCGGAGTGGCGATCTGCTGCACGATGCCGCGGTTCATGATGGCGACGCGGTGCGCGAGCGTCATCGCCTCGATCTGGTCGTGGGTGACGTAGATCGTCGTCACGCCGAGGTCGGCCTGCAGACGCTTCAGTTCGGAGCGCATGTAGCCGCGCAGCTTGGCGTCGAGATTCGACAGCGGTTCGTCCATGAGGAAGACGCTCGGGCGGCGCACCATGGCGCGGGCGAGCGCGACGCGCTGGCGCTGCCCGCCGGAAAGCTGGCGCGGATACTGGCCGAGGTAGTCCTCCAGATGCACTTTCGCCGCCGCCTCGCGCACGGCGACCGTGCGAGCCTGCGGCGCGATCCGGCGGAGCTTCAGCGGGTAGCCGATGTTCTCCGCCACGGTCATGTGCGGGTAGAGCGCGTAGGACTGGAACACCATCGCGATATCCCGGTACTTCGGGAGCACGTTGGTGACGTCGCCGTTGCCGATGATGATGCGTCCGGAGGTGACCGACTCCAGCCCCGCGATCATGCGGAGCGCGGTGGTCTTGCCGCAGCCGGACGGCCCGAGCAGCACGAGGAATTCCCCGTCCTCCACCTCCAGGTTGATCCCCTTGACGACGTGCACCGCGCCGAAGGACTTGTGGACGTCGGAGAGCGTGACCCGCATCGCTTAGCCCTTCACCGCTCCGACGAGGAGCCCCCGCGCGATATGCTTCTGGAGCGCGGCAGATATCACCACCACCGGCGCGATCATGACGACGATGAGCACGGACATGTTCCACCATTGCGGTCCGCGCGTGGTGTTCTGGGCGGAAACGAGGACGGGCATCGTCTGCGCTTTCGCATTGGAGAGGAAGAGCGCCAGGAGATACTCGTTCCAGGCGAGGATCAGCACCAGCAGGAACGTGGCGACGAGGCCCGACCGCACCAGAGGCAGGGCGATCGTGAAGAAGACGCGGAACTTCGACGCGCCGTCGATCTCGGCGCTCTCCTCGAGATCGAGCGGAATGGCGGCGAAGAAGTCACGTGTCAGCCACACGACGATCGGCAGGTTGACCGCGGCGTAGGTGGCGATCAGCGCGACCTGCGTGTCGAGTAGCCGCAATTGTTGGAACATGACGTAGATCGGCAGCACGGCCACGATCGGCGGCATGATCCGGTTCGAGATGATCCAGAACTCGATATCGGTGTTGCCCAGCGCTATGCTGGTGCGCCGGGCGATGGTGAAAAGCGCGAGAAAGAAGAGCCCGATCGCGACGCTGAGAGCGATTTCCCACTGCACGCGGAACGTTGTGACCGCCGCGATCACCGCCACGAGCAACACCAGGAATGTCCCGACCGTCACGAACTTCACCCTGAGACGCGTGCGGACGAGCGCATAGGCGGCGAGCGACCCCACGAGGACGGCAATGAATGTGCTCGCCAGCGCTACCACCAACGAGTTCACGTAGGGACCGAGCGTGTTGTTCTCCAACAACATGAAGTTCCAAGCCTGCAACGACGGCTTGAAATCGACGAAGGGGATGTAGAACGGCCCGTTGGCCACTTCGCCCTGCCCCTTGAAGGAGGTGATGAATACCCAATAGAGCGGCACCACGACGACGAGCGTCCACAGCAAGAGAAGCGCATAGGTGACGACCTTGCCCGCCGGCGCCTGCCTATCCAACGCCGTCGGCTCGAACAGCCGCCGCGCGAGCGAGCGTGACTCTCCGTTCATGCTTCGAACCGGCGCGCCGGCCGGACCACGAAGTTGAAGAAGGACACGCAGACGACGGTCGAGACGAACAGCAGCATATAGCCGACCGCCGCCGACCCGCCGAGATCCTGCGTCCGCCACGCGATGAAGGAATGCAGCGTCATCGATTCGGTGGCGAGGCCGGGTCCGCCTCCCGTCAGCACGTTCGGCAGGTCGATGATCTTGAAGGCCTCGATCAGGCGGATCAGCACCACCGTGGCGGCAATCGGCGCAATCGCCGGCCAGGTGATGTCGCGGAAGATCTGGAAGCCCGTGGCGCCGTCGAGCCGCGCCGCCTCGACTTGCTCGCGCGGCTGGTTCTCGATCGCCGCGAGCAGCACAATGAACATGAAGGGCGTCCACTGCCAAGTGTCGCCGACGAGCACCATCAAGCGCGCCGACCAGGCTTCCGTCGCCCACGACCATTCGCTGATGCCGACGGCTCTCAAGAGCGGGGCGAAGGGGCCTTTCTGCATGTCCGCGAGCATGCGGAACGTGTAGGCGATGCCGACCGGCGTCACCATCAGTGGAATGAAGAAGAGGACGCGGAAGATGTTGCGGCCGCGGATCGGCTGGCCGCACAGAAGCGCAAGCCCCAGGCCCAGCAGGAACTGCACGAGCACGCCGACCACCACGTAGAGGAGCGTCGTGACGAGGGTGCCTGGAACGCCCCCGGCACCGAGCGTCGCCGTGGCGAGCGCCGCGAGCCCCAGCACCACGCCGGTGGAGATCAGCCGGCCCCCCATGCCGACGGCCGTCGCCTCGCCGCTCATCAGATAGCGCGCGAGGAAGAAGAGAAGCCCAAGGGCGACCAGCCCGAGCAGGCCCCATTGCAGCGGGCCGAAAGCGCCGAACGTGCCGAGGAAGTGGTATTGCTGCGAGCCGACGAGGAGCTTGCGGAAATTGGTCAAGCCGATGAATTTGAGCGTGAATCCGCCCGGCGCCAGCGCGAAGCGGGAGAGCGCGAGATAGGCCGAGATGATGAGCGGAAAGATTGCGAAGCAGAGCAGGATGATCACTGCCGGCAGCACCATGATCCGGCCGGAATGCTGGTCGAGCCGTTCGCCCAGTCCCGCGCGCGGGACGGCTTCAAGGGCGGTGTCGGCTGCTGTCATGAGGACCTGAGGCCAAAATCCGACGGCAGGCGGCGCCCGACCATCCGGAAGGCCCGGCGCAACGCGCCGGGCCCATTGTCGCCAACCGATCAGTTTGCGCCGATCGTGGCCCTGTAGATTTCGAGCTGCTCGTCCTTGCCAATTTCGTCGTTCAGCTCGTTCCAGCCGTCTTCGACTGCCTTGACGGTCGCATCCTTGTCGATTTCGCCGGCGAGGTAGCGGGAGATCGCCTCGTCGAGCACGACCTGCTGGTACTTCTGGTTCTGCGGAATGCGCAGGTCGAGGATCATGTTCGGGCTGCTCATGCTGTCGTTGATCGCCCCAAGATAGATCTTGGCCTCGTCCTCGCTCATGCCAGCGTTCTTCCAAGCGTCGCTATAGTCGAGCTGCGAGGTGCGGTAGGGGTTGAAGCCCGTGCCGCCGATCACGACGTCCTGGTTCGATTGCGCCGGCTGCGTCATGTAGGAGAAATACGCGTAGGCCGCGTCCTTCACCTTCGCATCCGCCGCGGCGTTGATGCCGCCGCCCCAGCCGCCGAACGCTGCGAACGGCGCGTGGTTTACGCCGTCAACGGCATGCGGGCAAATTTCCGCCGAGCAGGCCTCGAGCTTCCCAGTCTCCCAGTTCAGCACTTCCTTCGAACCCGGCATGATAGCCGCGCCCCACTTGCCCATCACCTTCGACTGAGCGGGGTCGATCGAGATTGTGCCGACATCACCCCAATCGAGGTTGAGCGCGCAGCGGCCCGAGGCGAACAGCGGACGCGTGTCGGAGACGTCGAGGTTCAGTTCGTCCGGCGGCCCGAACGGCGTCGACTCCGAAAGGAAATCGAGGGCCTTGCGGAACGCGTCGTTGTTGACGAGCGGCGTCATGTCGGCGGTGTTGAAGAAGGCGCCCTGGCTGGTGCCCTTCGACTGCGTCATGGAGCCGACCACGTCCATCACGAACCAGTAGCTCTGAGCGTTGCGCTTCTTGGCGATGCAGGAGCCGAAGTCCGGCGTGCCGTCGCCGTTCATGTCCTTGCCGTGCGTCGCCTTCGCGACCTCGAGATACTCGTCCCAGGTCTTCGGAACCGCCAGACCGGCTTCCTCGAGCACGTCCTTCCGGTAGTACATCATGTGGAAGTCGCCATCGAGCGTGATCATGTAGACTTTTCCGTTGTACTTCTCGGAAAAGTCACGGAAGAACGCGCCGACGTCGTCCTGCTCGATCGCAGCATCGGCATCGACGCGCGGCGTCAGATCCTCCAGGTAGCCGCCGGCGATGTAGTCGACCATCCATTGCGGCGCGAAGACCGCGGCGTCGACCGAGTTCGTCCCGCTCGCCCAGTCGGTCAGAACCTTCTGGTAAAGGTCGGAAAACGGCACGGCGATCACGTTGATCTTGGCGCCGGTCAAGGCCTCGAAGTCGGGGGCGCGCCGCTGCAGCGGCTCCTGGATAGCGCCCGTCTGGGTCAGAACGTTCACCGTTACGCCGGCGAACGGCTTGTCCTGCGCGACGGCGTATGACGCCGCAAATGCGCAGATGGCGGAAACGCCCGCCAGCAACAATCCACTTCTCATAAGGATCTCCTCCCACTTAGTCGGGCGCCGCGGCGCAGGTCACCCGTCACACTCTGTCGGCCTCGCGCTCTGGAGGCGCGAGTGCCTAACCGTTTCGTCGGTAGCACATCGGCATCCGCCGTCGAGTCTATTTGCTAAGCACGCATGGCCAAAGCGCCGCGCGGGCTCGCCAGATGTCCGACAGCTCCGGCCTCAGCTTGAATAATTCGGGTTGTCGGCGAGGACCATCTTCCCGCCTTGGTTGAGGACAAGCCGGCGCATGCCGCGTTCCTGGATCTCGCCATATTCGTGGCCGGCGTCGGTGGCGCAGAACCAGGTGAAGATCAGCTTGTCGGTCCCGGTGTTGATGGACCGGTGCGCCCAATCGGGCGGGATGAAGGCGCAGACGCCCGGCTTCATCTCCACCGTTCGCGTCTCTCCGCCGCGCGACTCCAAGAGCAGGAGGCCCAAGCCCGACTGCGTGTAATAGGCCTCGCCGCATTCGCGACGGACATGGAAGTGGCCACGCGTCAGGTAAAATTCCTCGCCGACCTTGCCCGGCCACATGATCGTCGTGCCGAAGGCGAGATCGCTCTCCTCTTTGCGGTAGTCGATCACCTCGTAGACCGTCAGGTCGCCGCGCTCGCCGATCAGCGCCTCGAGCGCCTTCGGGTCGTGGAAGAAGCCGCGGAGATCGCTAAGGCGCTTGCTGTATCGGCTGGTGGACGGCGTGACCTCACCGGTCATTCCGTCAATCGCGACACCTTCGGGAAACAGCATCGACGCCTCACGCTCGCTAGGAAGGCGCGATGGTTAGCGGCGGCGTTCCGGCGCGTCAACGCCGCGCCAGCGGCGAATGCGCGATCAGCCCTTCGCGGCGGAGATTGCGATTTCGGACAGACGCTCGAACGCCGGGCCGGAGGTTGGAATCGCGACGTCGAAGACCTCCGCAATCACCTGCGTCCAGCCGTGCAGGAAGTAGGTCCAGCCGTCGACGACCGTGAGTTTCTTGGCGTCCGATTGAGCACGAGCCCGATTGAGGAACACGAGGTCGCCGCGATAGTTCAGCTCCCAGACGATTCCGCGCTCCGGGAACTCGGCGGCGTCGGTCAGCGGGGAACCGGGCGCGTCCTTGCCGAGTCCGGTGGCATTGATGACGAACGAACCGGGCGTGAGTGACCGGAGCGCATCATCATTGGCGCTCGCGTCCGCGGCGAGGACATAGTCGCTCGCGCAGTCGTGGGGCACGTCGCGATGCATGCGCTTGAGTTCGTCGAGACGGGCTTGGCTCCGGTCGGACACAACGATCCGCGCGGGGACGTCTGCGCCGCGCTCGCGGCGCATCAGGTGCCAGGTGATGGCGGTGCCGGAACCGCCAGCGCCAATGCAGAACACATCCGCCTTGTTCCGCGCGAAGTAGCCGGGGCCGAGGAAACCATCGATCGCAAGGCCTGAGGAGACCGGATCCTTTGCATGGCAGATGAGCTTGCCGTCGCGCTTCGACAGGCAGCTCGTCTCGCGCATCAGCGCCGCCAGCGGATCGACCCGGTCGAAGAGATCGCTGCAGGCGGCGAAGAGGTTGACCTTGTGCGTCGTGACCAGCGCGCCGCGCGACAGCGGGTCCGCTTTTATGAAGGACACCGCCTCGCGGTAGGCGGCAGGATCGGCGCCGAGTGGAAAATCGATTCCCTCGATGACCGCATCGCCGAGCCCGAGTTCTTTCGCCCACGCCGGAAAAATCTTCATGATCGAGCTTTGCCCGGTCGTGACGCCGATGAAGTAGAAGGTCGGCCGCGCAGCCGGCCTCAGAAGCGGCATTCCGGCCTCCGGCTCATCTCGCAAGCTTCGTCAGAAACCGGCGAAGCGCTGCGCGGAAGTCCGCCGCGTAGCGTTCGCGGCTTTCCGCTTTCGGCGTGACCTCTTCAATGCACGCGCCCGGGATCATCGCGGCAAGACGCTCGGCATAGGCCAGCGGATGCAGGGGATCGCGCGCTTGCCCGATCACGAGCGCCGACAAGCGAAGCGAACCGACCTCGGTCGCGGTGACGCCTGGACCGTCCGCTGCGATCCGCGTCAGCAACGCGCTCGTTGTCGCCACGGGCTCGCGGGTGAAAAAGCTGCGGAGCGAGACGAGATTGTCCGGCCCTTCGGTCTCCAGCCGGCGCGCCGTTGCCGAGCGGTCGAAACGTGCTCTCGCCTCGTCCGGCGGGAAGCGCGAGAGAAGCTCGCCGACCTCCGCGTAGGCCTGCATGTTGGGCGGCGCGGCCTCCGTCACCCACGCGGGCCGCGCCAATACGACAGCGCGGACCAGGTCCGGTCGCATGACAGCAAGCCGCAACACAATCGCGGCACCCATCGAGATGCCGCCGAGGACAACGGGCGCGCTTCCCCTCGCTTTGATCATCGCCGCGACGTCGTCCGCGAAGGCCGCGATCGAGAACGCAGCGGGGTCGCCCGCTTCGGAACGCCCGTGGCCCGGGCATTCGAGCGTGACGCGCCGGAATGGCACGCCATCCGGAAAGACCTCGGCCGGCTGCGCGGCGTCGCCGCAAAGCCCGTGCTGGAAGACAAAGTCCGGCCCCTCGCCTGCCAGGACGATGTTCAGCCGAGGACGGATGGAATTGGCGCTCATGCGAGCCCGGCCTCGGCAAGCACTCCCTTCAACCAGTTGGCGACGCCCGGCGCCCCCGCGGCATCAAGCCCGTGCGTGACCAGCGGGCCGTCGAAACCGATCGACCCGAGGCAGCGGAGATAGTGCGGGTAATCGATGACGCCCTTGCCGGCGGTGACGAACGTACCGTCAGCGGCGCGGTCCTTGGCGTGCGCCATCACGATGCGGTCCGCCAGACTGTCGATCGCCTCGGCGATGATGCGGCGGCGCTCTTCAGCTGCCGCCATCTCGAAGAGGTTCGCCGGATCAAGCACAATTTTGAGCCGCGGGCTTTGCAGCTCGTCGATCAGACGTCGTGCCTGCGCGGCCGAGTGGACGACATTCGCTTGCTCCGGCTCGATGCCGAGGTCGACGTCATACGTCTCGGCGATATCGATCGCCGCCTCCGTGCTCGCGAGCAGGTCGCGCCAGGCTTCGGGGGTGTCGTTGTCGGTGTCCCTTCTCCACTGATCGTCCGGATCGCGTGTGCCGGTGCAGAGCGTGAGAAGCCGCGTTCCCATTGTGTGCGCGGCAGTGGCGATGACGGCAAGGCTCTCCAGTCCGCGGCGACGAGCCGAAGGGTCGGGGTGAATCATGTTGTATGTGGCCGACACTGCGGCAAGCGAGACGCCTGCGTCCTTGGCGGCGGCGGCCACCGCCTCCGCCGCTCCCGTCTCGATGGCCTCCGGCATGGATGGCAAGCCGGAGCACGCCATGTTGTATTGCACGACGCGATAGCCTGCGCCTCGCGCGGCCCCGAGAACGGCTATCGGATTCGTTCCCGGAAACGTCTTTGCGAAGACCCCGACTTCGATCACAGCGAGCCGGATATGTCGACGAGCCGCGCCGGATTGCCGCTCTCGGCCGAACGGGCGATGGCGACCATTGCGCGCACGGAGGCGACGCCGTCGTCGACATCCGCGCCGCGCATGGGCGCACCGTTCAGAATCGTGTCGGCGAAGCCTTCCACCTGGCGGCGATAGAAGTGTCCGTCGGCGCCGAGCACACGCGTCGTCGCGCCGGTGCTTTCGCGAAAAATGTCGACGTCGCTCGTCTTGTAGTACCAGGGGTTATAGCTCTTGCCCAAAACGCTGCCGTTCTGGCCGTAGATTTGAAAGCCTTCGTGCCAATCCATGCGGACCGCGACGGTCAGATCGAGATGGCCGAGCGCGCCGTTGGCGAACTCGACGTCGACGAACCAGCAAAAGGCGCCGAAGCGCTCGCTCAAGCGCGCATCGACGGCGACGATGTCGCCGCCAAAATAGCGCGCCGTATCGACCAGATGGCTGCCGTGCGCGAGCATGTAGTAGCGGCGAAGGTCGGCCTTCGGGTTGCCCGACGGTTTTCTTGCGTTCGCGCTCGTCACGATCAGCGGCTGCACGGCATCGGTCATCGCGTAACGGTGCGTCGAGTCGCAGTACCAGGCTTTCAGCGCGAGCATCTCCCCCATCTCGGCGTCGATGAAGGCTTTTGCCGCCTCAAAACCCGCATCGAAACGCTTCATGTGCCCGACCTGAAGCACGCAGCCGGACCCCCGCGCCGCCTTACCCAGACGCTCCGTTTCCTCGATGGCGATGCCAAGCGGCTTTTCGCAAAGCACATGCTTGCCGGCCTGAAGCGCGGCTATCGACGCTTCGACATGAAAGGTGTCGGACGTGGCTACGATCACTGCTTCAACGGCCGGATCGGCAAGCATCGCCTCGTAGGTGGAGAAAGTGCGCTCCGGCTTGTGGGTCCAAGCCATGCGCTCCAGGAGATCGGGGGCCACGTCGCAGATCGCATAGAGGTCGGCATTCCGCGCCTTGGCGCAGCTCTCGAAGTGAGCGGCCTGAGCGATCGGGCCGCAGCCGAGAACGCCTACCTTTAAGCGCCGCACGTCTTTCACCGCCATCGTCGATTCTCACACCCAAGAGAAACGGTGATGAACTGCGCAGGATGTGGTGCGAGGTCAAGGAGGTCAGTAAGGTCGGGCCCCCGAGGAGGTGGCGCTCACCGATGTTCCTCAAAGTGACGTGTGAACCTTTGCTGCCGATCACGCTCCATCGACTGAGCGACGATCCTAAGCCAAGACCGGCGATCGCGATCGTTGATCCCGATGTCCGCCTAGGGTCAAAATGCGAAGTGGGTGGCCGTCCGCGTCATGTCCGCTAAGAGCCCGAACTCGGACATGCTCGTCGCGCGCAACGACTTCTGAGAAGCGCCAACAACAGTCATTGCCAATATCGGCCGTTTAACGCAGGAGGCCAGCTTAAGGCGCAAGCCAGCGGCGAGCAGCGCTTCACCGACAAGGCACTGCCGTCGACGTTACGCAGGTCAGGCGCGAGCTTGGCGTGCGATACTTACTTAACGGAAGCGTTCGGCGCTCCGGGCAACGTCTGTGAATAAACTCCGAGTGACGTTGCCCCCAGGTTTGTCCAGCCATGAGTGGAGTCGGGCGGTTTGTTGCTGCGTGATCGGTGTTGGTGAGGTGGCGGCGTAGCCGGCCGGGGTCAGCCAGGCGAGCCGGGAGTGGGGTCGGTCGGTGTTGTAGTCGTGGCGCCAGCTCTCGATCGCGCTGCGGACGTGTGGCAGCGAACGGAACAGGGTCTCGTTCAAGAGCTCGTCGCGCAGCCGCCCGTTGAAGCTTTCGACGAAGGCGTTCTGGATCGGCTTTCCCGAGGCGATGTAATGCCAGCCGACGCGGCGCTCATCAGCCCAGGCGAGGATCGCGTTGGAGGTCAGCTCGGTGCCGTTGTCGCTGACGATCGTTCGCGGCTTGCCGCGCTCGATGATGAGCCGGTCCAGCTCACGCGCCACCCGGACGCCGGAGAGCGAGGTGTCGGCGACCAGGGTCAGGCACTCTCTGGTGCAGTCGTCGACCACCGCCAGGATGCGGAAGCGCCGGCCGTCGAGGAGCTGATCGGAGACGAAGTCGAGCGACCAGCGATCGTTGGGGGCGAACGGGATCGTCATCGGCGCCCACGTTCCCTCGAGTCGACCGTGAGGCGGTTGATGACGCGCTGCTGATAGGTTCGACTCGGGGAGCGGATTTTGAAGGCGGCGCGTTCCGGGATTGCGTGAACGTGATGGCGCTTCGGTGGGGGATCCCCGCCAGCGCTCTCTAAGTGGGTAGCGGCACTGCGGCCGGTCACCGGAGTGGCGCCCAGGCCACGTCGGCATCGCAGATGGCCATTTTCCGGCGGCATCGGTCGAATGAGCGCCTCCCTTACCAGTCCACAACCGTGCCGTCGGCGAGCACGGCATTCGTCGCGTGGAGCACCTCCTGCTTGAAGGGATGCCTAGCAGCGACAGCCTCGTTCACTTCGACGCCCAGACCCGGCGCTTCCGGTATTGTCCAAGCGCCATCGGTCATGCGGATGGGCGTGCTTGCGACGTCGGAATACCATGGGACTGACCCTGTCATCTCCTCCTGGATCACGAAGTTCGGGGTGGCAATGTCGAAATGGAGGGCCGCCACGCCTGCGAGCGGGCCGAGCGGGTTGTGCGGCGCGACGCCCACGCCTGCCGTCTCCGCGGCCGCGGCGATTTTGCGCGCCTCTGCCAGACCGCCCGTGTGCGCGATGTCAGGCTGGGCGATGTGCAGCGCGCGCATCCGGAAGAGCGGCTCGAATTCGCCCCGACCGATGAGTCTCTCCCCTGCCGCTATGGGCACGCGGGAAGAGTCCGTCACGGCCTTCATCAACAACGGATCGCCGGCCGGCACGGGCTCCTCCACAAACAGCGGCCGACCGGGCTCCAGCGCGCGGATGTAATCCAGCGCGGCGGCGGACGACGCCGGTCGGCCATGAAAATCGACCATGATCTCGATGTCGTCGCCGACCCCTTCTCGCAGCGCTTGCATCAGCGTGGCCACGTGGGCGACGGCCTTCACCGGGGCGGTGTAGTGGGTATAGGGAATGAAGACGACCTTCATGGCGCGATAGCCCTTCTCCACAAGGGCCAGCGCGTGCTCCACGAGCGGTCCGGGCTGCATCGTGTCGTAAACCGCCTGCATGTCGCCCATGCCGAGATGCGTGTAGACCGGCACGCGATCGCGCGTCTTGCCGCCGAGGAGCCGCCAGACAGGGACGCCCAGTTCCTTGCCGAGGATGTCCCAGAGAGCGACCTCGATCCCGGAGATCGCGGTGGCCCCGATGATGCCCATCCGCCAGAAGCCGTGCTTGTGCATGACGCGGACCGCCTGCTCGATGTCGCGCGGGTCGCGACCGATGAGGAACGGCGCCAGATCATCGACCGCTCCGACGACGGCACGCGTCTTCCATTCAAGCGTCGCCTCCCCCCATCCGTAGAGGCCGTCTTCGCTGGTCTCTACCTTCACGAAGATCCAGTTGCGCATCTCGGCATTGACGACAAACGTGCGAATGGCGGTGATCTTCATGCGCAATCCTCATGCGACCGAAACAGAAGTGGAGACGCTGCGCTGATGCGCTCTGACCGCGTTTCCTTGACAGGGCGAGACTACGGGATTTATCGTTAAACTGATATCAAATTGTGGAGGACGTCATCGTCCCGACCCGAATGAAGCCGCGCTCCTTGATCTCCTGCAGCAGGTCCGCGGCGCCGGCTGAGGCGGACGCTGCAACCAGGACCGTCGCGGTGGTCATCGAGTACCTCGCGCCGGAATTCCTCGGCTCGGACACCCTCCCGGCAACCTATTACGTGTTCGCAAAGGACGGCACGGAAAGCCTCATTCAGGCGTTCGATGCCGAGTTCAAGCGGCTGCAGGACAGCGGCGAGGCAAGGCGATTCTGGACAAGTATGGCATGACCAATCCGCACGAGATGGGCTTCGCGCGGGAGATTGCCGACCGCGTCATTTTCATGGATGAGGGGCGAGTACTGGCGGAAGCCGCCCCGGCGCAACTGTTCGCGCGCCCCACTCATCCACGACTGCAGAAATTCCTTCGAGCTGTCCTGCAGCGCATGCCGTTGGAGCTTTCTTGAAGAAGCCGACACCGCCGGGGAAGCCTGGCGCCCCCAGGAAGGGGGCAACGCTCCGTCAGGTCGCTGCTCTCGCGGAGGTGTCTGCCATGACGGTGTCGAACTTCATGAACGGCCACTTCCAGGCCATGAGCGAGGAAACGCGCACGCGCATCGCGGAAACCGTGGCGCGGCTCAATTACCGGCCCCATTCCGCCGGCCGCGGCCTGCGAACCGCCGCCGGTCTCCTCATCGGGATGATCCTCGTCGACGAGTCCCCGACCTTCCTCGCCGATCCGTTCATCACGCAAGTCGTGGCAGGTCTCAGCAACTACCTTAGCCAGCACGGCTACGGGCTCGTCTTGCAGGGCCTGTCTCTGCAGGACTTCCGCAATTCCCCCCTGATCCGCGACCAGCGCACGGACGCGTTCTGTGTGATGCTGTCGGGCCGGGACGCACAGAGACGCGACATCCTGAACATCCTTTCCGGCCTGCACCAGCCGATCGTGCTTTTCCAGGAACGCCCTCCCCGATCGGCCGTGGATATCTGCGCAATCCGTCAGGACGACCGCACTGGCGGCCGCCTTCTCGCCGAGCATCTTTTGCAGCTGGGAATGCGGCGTCTGCTCTTCATGGCTCCGGAACTGACCTGGCCCGCTATCGTCGACCGCGTGAAGGGCATTCGCCTGGCGCTTGCGGCAGCCGGTGGAGGCGCCACGCTGGACGTGCTCACTTGCGGTGACGGAAGCTTCACTGCTGCCGAGGCCATCCTGGCTGCCCACGTCGAGGCCAACGGCTTTCCCGATGCGATCATGGGCGGCAACGACCAGCTTGGCATCGCGGGCCTGAAGGTCGTTACCGCGCATGGACGCAAGGTCGCCGCCGACGTGCTCGTGACCGGCTTCAATGCCTTCGAATTCTGGCGCTACACCGACCCGGTCCTCACCACTGTGCACTCCCCAGCCTACGAAATCGGCGCTCGTGGCGGGGCCGAGATCGTTGAGCGCCTGAAGCACGGGGCCTTTGCCGAGCGTGAAATCGTCTACCCCGTCGAATTGAAGGTCGGCACGTCCACCGTGCCACCCGTCTGAACGGCCGCTGGAGAGGCCGGCACAGGCTGCGGGGATTGCTCCGCTCCCGATCCCGTCAGGCAGCGAGTCCGTTCACGCAATTGCGCAGCCTGCCGCCCTTCAAGAAATCCAGCGCGACCCTCGCGGACTTCGTGCGGAGGTCGATCAGGCTCGACGGGCTATAGAAAGCCGCGTGCGGAGACAGGATCAATCGACCCGAAAGCGCGGGATCAGCGTCCCGCCAGGCATCGACCAGAAGATCGCCGGGCGCCGGCGGCTCGACCGGCAGGACATCCAGCGCCGCGGCGGCGATGCGGCCCTCCCTGAGGGCGGCGAGAAGCGCCGCCGTGTCCACGATCGCTCCCCTTGCGGTATTCACCAGGATTGCGTCGTTCCGCATCATGGCGAGCGCTTCAGCGTTGATCAGGTTCTCCGTCTCCTTGGTTAGAGGCGTATGAATGCTGAGGACATCGGCCTGGCGGAGAAGGCTTTCGACGCTGCCCACGCGCCGCAGCCCCAATCCGAGCTCAATGCCCGACGGCCGGTAGGGGTCGAAGAAGACCACGTCCATTCCAAACGCCTTGGCGCGGAGGGCCGCCGCGGTGCCGATGCGCCCGAGGCCGAGAACGCCGAACGTGAGGCCGGCAAGACGCCTCACGGTCGGTGCCCGGAGAAAGTCCCAACCCCGCGTTGGATCGCGCTTGAGCGCGTCGTTGAAGGCGACGATGCCGCGGGTCAGAGCGAGCACCATGGCGATCGCATGATCGGCGACATCCGTCGTGCCGTAGTCCGGCGTATTGCAGACAGGTATGGCGCGCGCGGCCGCGGCGGCGATGTCGATCTGATCATATCCGACGCCGGCGCGCACGATCTGCCGGCAGCGGGCGAAGCCGGCAATCAGCTTCGCATCGATCGTGATGTCGAAGCAGACGACGGCATCGCAGTCGCGCCAGAGGGCCGGAGGAATCTCGCTGGCATGCTGCGCGCGAAAGATATGCAGCACCGCGTCGTTTCCGAAGGCCGCGCGTTCGAGGTCCGGCTCGCCGGCGAACTGGGCGTCCGGGTAAAGAATGCTGAGACTCATCTCGCTCCCGAATGCGGTTGATGCGACCGGACTAAGCGCCCGAACGCCTGACGATGGCATCGGCGCGGTCCTTCAGGTCCGGCAGCAACCGGGTGCCGAGTCCGGCGCCGGACATCGGTTGGATGAAGCCCTCCGCAATGACGGGCATCTCTGTCACGATCTCCCGATACCAGCTCGAATAGAAGGCGCGCACCGATTCCTGCATCAAGGCGTTGGGCAGGTTGAGCGCAAGGTGGATCGAAGCGATGAAGACGACCGGGCCCGTGCAGTCGTGCGGGGCGACAGGCAGGTGATGGGCCTCTGCCATGGTCGCGACCTTCTTTGCTTCGGATATGCCGCCGATCCAGCTCAGGTCCGGCATGCAGATTCCGATGGCGTTGCGGGCGAAGTACTCGCGGTAGGAGAAACGGGTGGCAAGGCTTTCGCTCGCGGTAATGGGAACGCGCGTCGAGGCGGCGAGGTCGGCAAGCGCGTCGCTGTTGTTCATCCGGATAGGGTCTTCGAACCAGAATGGATCGAACTCCTCCAGGGCGGCGCAGATCCGCTTGGCCATGGGCAGGTTCCACAACGAATGAAGCTCGACCATGATATCGATGCGGTTGCCTACGGCCTTGCGGATCTTGCGGAACGGCTCCAGCCCCCGGTTCAGGTCCGGGCCTGAAACATAGGTGCCCTTCGAGGCTTCGGCGTAGGCGTCGAAGGGCCAGATCTTCATGGCCGTGATCCCCTCGGAGAGCAGGCTTTCCGCCAGTTCGTCGGCGCGCTCCAGAAACGCATCGAAGTCTTCATAGGGTCCCGCCTCGGCGCTGCTCGGCACGTGCCAGGCGCCAGTCACGGTATCGAGCTGCTCGCGCACGTATTTGTAGCCGGCGCAGGTATTGTAGGTGCGGATGCTGTCGCGGCAGAGGCCGCCAAGCAATTGATGGATGGGCAGGCCGGACGATTGGCCGAGCAGGTCCCAGAGGGCGATGTCCACGGCGGACAGGCCGCGCATCTCGGCGCCGCTGCTGCTGTAGCCGACATACACGCCGCGCAGCGCGTGCGAATGCTCCTCGATGCGCAACGGATCGCGGCCGATCAGGTAAGGCGCGGCCGTCTCGTGCAGATAGGCCGCAACGGCGCCTGCGCCGAAGAACGTTTCCCCGAGCCCGATCAGCCCCTCGTCGGTGTGAATCTGCAGCCAGACGAGGTTAGGAAACTCGCGCAGTTGGATCGTCTCGAGCGAAGTGATCTTCACGCGTTTGTCCCCCTGGTTCGTCGCCTCCCCCCGATTGACAGAGGGGGCTGCGCAAACTACGAATTACCACGGAACGATTTAACGTTAAAGATCATCTTCTGGGACGACAGATGGAATCCCGATCAGGCTTTTCCGGCGTATACCCGGTGGCCTATGCCCTGTTCGACGAAGCGGGCAACCTGTCGCGTGACGCGATGCGCCGGCAGATCGAAGCCATGGTCAGCCACGGGGTCCACGGCGTCGCGGTGCTGGGCCTCGCGAGCGAGGTCAACAAGCTCGCGACTTCCGAGCGCATCCAGTTGCTCGAATGGGTGGCGGAGGACCTGAACGGCCGCGCCCCGCTGGCGGTCACCGTGGCCGAGCCGAGCATCGCCAGCCAGGTGGAGTTCGTAAGGACCGCCGCGGAGTGCGGCGCGCAGTGGGTGATCCTTCAGCCTCCTCCCGTCAAAGGAGTGCCGGAGGCGGAGCTGATCCGGTTCTTCGGCGCTGTGGCCGATAAGTCGCCCATCACAGTGGCGATCCAAAACGCACCGCAGTATCTCGGGATTGGCCTGTCCGCCTCCGGGGTGAAAGCGCTCAATCGCGCCCATCCCAACGTCCGGATCGTCAAGCTGGAGGCGACGGCCCTCGCCATCAGCAACTTGGTCGAGGAGACCGAAGGCGCGATCGACGTGTTCAACGGTCGCGGCGGCATCGAGATCACGGATTCGATGCGCGCAGGCGCCGTTGGAACCATTCCCGGAGGGGAAACCTTCGACGTTCTGGTCAAGGTCTTCAATCTGATGGAGGCCGGGACAGCGGAGGGCGAGGCAGAAGCCGACCGTCTGTATTGCAGCGTGCTGCCTCTGCTCGAATTCCTGATGGAATCGATCGACACCTTCCTCGTCTATGGCAAGCAGGTGCTTGGACATCGGCTGGACATCAAAGAGACGAGTTCGCGCCCGCCCTTCACCCCCGCCACGCCGTTCGGCTCGGTGATTGCGCAGCGTCACGCCGAGCGCCTGGGACCGCTATGATCTGCGGCCCGCACGCTCTGGACTTACCAATCCGATGAGCGGCCCGGCCGACCCTTTCCGCTCCTCGGCCTGGTTCGGCGGGGCCAACAAGATGGCGTTCGTCCATCGGAGCTGGATGAAGAGCCAGGGCTATCCTGCCGACCTTTTCGACGGCCGCCCGGTCATCGGGATCTGCAACAGCTGGTCGGAACTGACGCCCTGCAACGCCCACCTGCGCGACCTTGCCGATCACGTGAAGCGGGGCATCTACGAGATGGGGGGATTCCCGGTCGAGTTTCCGGTCATGTCCCTCGGCGAGTCGAACATGCGCCCCTCGGCGATGATGTTCCGCAACCTCGCCAGCATGGACGTCGAGGAAAGCCTGCGCGCCAATCCCATCGACGGCGTTGTCCTCCTGGTCGGCTGCGACAAGACCACGCCCGCCCTCGTCATGGGGGCCGTGAGCTGCGACCTGCCGACGATCGTGGTGTCGGGCGGACCCATGCTACGCGGCAGCTTCCGCGGTCGGACCATCGGCTCCGGCACCGATGTCTTCCGCCTCAGCGAGGAGGTCAAGGCCGGGGCGCTTTCGTCGGCCGATTTCCTTGCGGCCGAGGGCGCCATGAGCCGCTCGGCCGGCAGCTGCAACACCATGGGCACGGCGTCGACGATGGCGTGTATGGTGGAGAGCCTTGGGCTTGCTCTGCCCGGGAACGCGGCCATTCCCGCCGTCGATGCCCGTCGCCGGGTGCTCTCCCATCTTTCGGGGCGCCGCATCGTCGAGATGGTTCGCGAGAACCTCCGCCCGTCGCGCATCCTGGTGCGCGACGCCTTCGAGAACGCCGTCCGTGTGAACGGGGCGATAGGGGGCTCCACCAACGCGGTGATCCATCTGCTCGCCATCGCGGGACGGGCGGACGTTCCCTTCTCGCTGGACGACTGGGACAGCTGCGGCCGCGGGGTGCCGACAATCGTCAACCTGATGCCGTCCGGCGAATATCTGATGGAGGACTTCTTCGAAGCCGGCGGCCTCCCGCCCGTGATCCGGACTCTCGTCGAGGGCGGCTTCCTGCACGCAAATGCACTGACTGTCACGGGCGCCAGCCTCGGCGACAATTGCCGTGACGCGGAGTGCTTCAATCCGCAGGTGATCCGGCCGCTCGACAATCCCCTGGCGGCCGATGGCGGAATCGCGGTGCTGCGGGGCAATTTGGCGCCCGGCGGCGCGGTCCTGAAGCCGTCGGCGGCTACCCCTGCTTTGATGCGCCATCGCGGCCGCTGCGTCGTGTTCGACTCCATCGACGAATACCGAGCGCGGATCGACGATCCAGACCTCAACGTCGACCAGGACTCTGTTCTGGTGCTGCGAAATTGCGGACCGATCGGCTATCCCGGCATGCCGGAGGTGGGCAATATGGGCCTCCCGCCGAAGCTGTTGCACGCCGGCGTGCGGGACATGGTCCGCCTGTCGGACGCCCGCATGAGCGGCACCGCCTACGGCACGGTTGTCCTGCATGTCTGTCCGGAAGCGGCCGCGGGCGGCCCGCTCGGCCTTGTCGAGGAGGGCGACTTCGTCGAACTCGACGTCGACAATCGCCGCCTTCATCTCGAGGTGCCGCAGCAAGCGCTTGACGCGCGCCGCGCGCGCCTGACGGCGGCGGCGCCGGACTATACCGGCTATCAGCAGTTCTTCTCGGAGAACGTGCTGCAAGCGGATCGTGGCTGCGACTTCGGGTTCCTCGTCGGCCGCCGGACCGCACAAATCCCTCGGGAGTATCTCTAGACCGTCGAGTCCACGGAAGTGGTTGGCAGACGACACGATGACCGCCCTGCAAACATCGATGGCCGGACAAGTCCTGCCCGCGCGGGAGGCCAGCAGTCCATGCTGAGGAGTCTGACGTAGATGTTCAACTTCGCAGGCGCGGTTGAGTACCTTCCCGCTCTGCTGCTGGGCGCCCTCATCAGCGTCGAGCTGACGGTGTGCGTCATGGGGCTCAGCCTCGTCTTCGGGCTCGTGCTGGCGTTGGCGAAGCTGTCGCGGTCCCGCGTCATGTCGACGGCGGCAAACGTCTATATCGAGGTCATTCGCGGCACGCCCTGTCTCCTGCAGCTGTTCTACATCTACTTCGTGCTCCCCTCGGTGGGGATCCGCGTGGAGCCGTTCCTTGCGGGCGTGCTGGGACTCACGATCAACTATTCCGCTTATCTCGCCGAGGTGTATCGCGCCGGCATAGCTGCGGTGCCGCGCGGCCAAGTCGAAGCATCGCAGGCGCTTGGCATGTCGCGGCGCAAGATGTTGCGGCTGATCATCCTGCCGCAGGCCATCCGCGTCGTCATTCCGCCGCTGGGAAACTATTTCATCTCCCTCTTCAAGGACACGTCGCTGGTATCGACGGTCACGGTCAGGGAACTGATGTTCACGGGGCAGATCATCGCCTCGATGAACTTCCAGTATTTCACCATCTTCACGATCATCGGCATCATCTATTTCGGCTTGTCCTACCCGAGTGCGCTCTTCGTGAAATTTCTCGAAAGGCGGATGGAGGTCGGACGGCGGCCCGCGGCGTTCCGCGATGGCCCGCGTGGCGCCGCCATATGATCCGGCTCGAAGGGGTCAGCAAGTCGTTCGGCGGGCTGCGGGTGCTCAGCGACGTTTCGCTCGAGGTGAAGGCGGGAGAGGTCGTCTGCGTCATCGGCCCTTCGGGCGCAGGAAAATCGACGATGCTCCGCTGCATCAACCATCTGGAGCGCGTCGACAGCGGGACGATTTACATCGAGGGTCAGCCTGTTTACCGGTACGTCCGCGACGGCAAGCTCGTCGTGGATTCCGACCGGCGCATCGAGCAGGTGCGCTCGCAGGTCGGCATGGTGTTTCAATCCTTCAATCTGTTTCCGCATTTCACCGTTCTGCAGAACGTCATGGTGTCGCCCGTGCATGTGCTGGGGGAGCCCAAGGACAAGGTGCGGGAGCGTGCGCTGGCCTTGCTGGACAAGGTCGGCCTCACGGCGAAGACCGACGCCTATCCACACGAGCTCAGCGGCGGCCAGCAGCAGCGGGTAGCTATCGCGCGCGCTCTGGCGATGCGGCCGAAGGTCATGCTGTTCGACGAGGTCACGTCGGCGCTCGATCCCGAACTCGTCGCAGAAGTGCTGCGTGTCATGCGCGAACTGGCCCGCGAAGGCATGACGATGATCGTCGTCACGCATGAAATGGGTTTTGCGCGCGACGTTGCCGACCGGGTCGTGTTCATGGCCGACGGTGTGGTCGTCGAGATCGCGCCTCCGTCGCAGCTCTTCACCGCCCCGACGAGCGAACGCACCAGGCGATTCCTTCAATCCATCCTTGAACGCAGCCGCGAGCTCGGCACATGAATCCTCTTCGTGACGCACGAAGCCTGCGCCGGAAGGCGCTGTACGATCCCAAGTCAGGATCCAACATGGGAGATCAGGGATGATTAAAAGCATGCAACGACTTCTGGGCGCGGTGGTGATCAGCGGATCCGCCGTCCTAGCGACAACTGCTATGGCAGGCGATATCGGGACAGGCGCGGTCGATTTCTCGAAACTCGGCGACGGGTCCTACAAGCGGGCCGTCGAGGAAGGGATCACACTCGGCATCTCGAACGATCCGCCCTTCACCTATCAAGACGACAAGACGAAGGACTATGATGGGATGGATGTGCGAATCTTCAAGGAGGTCGCGAAACGTCTCGGCATCACGAACGTGACGTGGGAGTTGGTTCAGTTCGATGCGCTCATTCCAGGACTTGTCGCCGATCGCTGGGACGTAGTGGTTGACAACCTGCACGAGAACCCGAAACGGCTCGAAGTGATCAGCTTCACCGGGCCGAGCTTCTGGTACGGCTCGGCGCTCGCCGTGCAGAAGGGCAACCCGAAAAATATTCACACCTGGGACGATCTGGCGGGCAAGACGGTCGGCACCATTCGCGGCAGCATCGGCCAGGGAATCCTCGAAGCGCGCGGAGATCTGCAGGAGGTGAAGCTCTATACGTCCAACGAAGCCGAGTTCGCCGATGTCATTGCCGGCCGTCTCGACGCCGTCATGGAGGACGGCTTGAAGATCGGGCAGTTCCTCAAGAAGAACCCCGACGTCGCGTTGGAGATGGCCACCGGCTACTCGCCCCCCGCGGACGAGTACGGTTATGCCCGCTATGGGATCCGCAAGGACGACGTGGATCTGAACCTCGCGGTTTCGCGGGCGCTGGCGGAAATCCGGGCCGACGGGACACTCAGCTCGATCGTGAAAGAGTACGGCTTCACCGACCGTAATCTGTGGTTCTTCCCCACCCAATAGGCCGAGCCGAAGCCACGGCCGAGGCGCCCGCCGTCTTCACGATGGCGGGCGCCTCGAACTCCATGCCCTCTCAAGACCATGATGCGCTTTTCGCCTGAATCCCTGGCTGCCTTCACCGTCGCTGTGCTTGGCCGTGCGGGAGCGGCGCCCACGACGGCCGAGGCGTGCGGCCGGGCGCTGATGGAGGCCTCGCTCGGCGGCGTCGATACGCATGGCGTGCGCCTTCTCCCCATCTATGCAGAGGCCCTCGCCAGCGGACATGTGCACGGAGCGCCGCAACTTCTAACCGAGACGCAGAGCCCCGCGCTGGTCAGCGTCGATGCCGATGGCGGGCTCGGCCATCTCCCAAGCTTCACGGCGGTGGACCTTGCGATCGACCTCGCCCGCTCGTCGGGGGCCGCAGTTGCGATCGTGCGCAACTCGTCCCATCACGGCGCAACCGGCGTCTGCACGGCCGCTGCCGCGCGGAAGGGATTTCTCGCACTCGGCGCAAGCAGCACCGAGGCCGCGGTAGCGCCGCACGGTGGTCGCGAGCCGTTCTTCGGCACGAACCCCCTCAGCTTCGCGGCTCGCATGTCCGGGGACCGGTTGATTCTCCTCGACATGGCGACGAGTTCCATACCCCTGAACCGAGCATACCTGCTGCGATCGCTAGGCACGCCGCTGGCGCCCGACGTCGCGCTGGACAGGATGGGCGCGCCGACCCGCGACCCTGCCGACGTCCACGCGCTGCTCTCCCTCGGCAGCCCGATCTTCGGATACAAGGGCGCCGGCCTGGCCTTCATGCTGGAGATCCTCGCCGGGCTCCTCGCCGGCATGCCGCACGCCCACGCCGTTACCCGCCTCGCGCAGGGCCAGGGCGACTACGGGCGTCTCGGCCACTTTTTCCTGGTTATCGATCCAGAGCGCTTCCTGCCACGCGTAGCATTCGAGACGGCAGTGCGCGGACTCGTGCAAGACCTTGCGGAGCAACCGGCGGCTGGAGGAGAAGCGATCATGTATCCCGGACAGCGCGAAGCGGAGGAGACGGTTCGACGTGCGGCAACCGGTATTCCGATCGACGGCGAAACGTGGCGAAGCTTTACCGCCCTCGCCCTCGCCTATGCCCTGCTGCTGCCTGTCGCGATGCCCCGTGTCCCGTGAGTAGCCGTTGCACGCGCCACCCCTCCATAGCGTCAAGCTGGAGCAAGCAGCGACCCGATTTCCGTTGAGCAATCCGAAGCCATCCCCCCGCCGCAAGGAGCATGGAATGACCGCATCTTCAGACCTGATCGCCATCAAGACGCAGCTCTTTACGGCCGTCCTGTCGGATTGCCTCGACCAGGTCGGCGTGACGACGCAGGCTTTGGCCTCCCGGATACGCCCGCTCGACGATGCGAGCGTCATGGTCGGTCGCGCCCGCACCGCGGCGTTCATGGAAGTTTTCGGCCACACGCCGGCGGACAATCCCTACGCGCTGGAGATCGCGCTGATCGACAGCCTCAAGCCCGGAGAGATCCCGGTTTTCGCGTGCGGCAATGCGGCGAGGATTGCGCCGTGGGGCGAGCTGCTCAGCACCGCTGCCAATGTCCGCGGCGCCGCCGGCGCCCTGATGGACGGCTGTACGCGCGATACCAAGGCGATCAAGGCGATGGGTTTTCCGGTGTTTCACGGAGGCATTGCGCCGCTCGACACCAAGGGACGCGGAAAAATCATGGCGATTGACGTTCCCATCGAATGCGCCGGCGTGTCCGTCCGTTCGGGCGATCTGATCTTCGGCGACGCGGACGGTGTCGTCGTCATCCCGCAGCACGTCGAGGCGGAGGTGCTGGATCTCGCATTCAAGAAAGTCGCGGGAGAGCGCGACTCCCTGCGCGACCTTCGGGCCGGGCAGCCGCTCGGCGAGGTCTTCGCGCGATACGGTATCCTCTGACGCGCGTGTCCGGGTGCGGGGACGCGCGGCGGAGCTACCCAAGACACTTTGCGCAGGCGGACGAAATTCATTCTCGCCAACCACATCGAACTTTTCACCGCCAGTGCGACGCTCAAGTTACTGAGGCGGAGCCTCCTATTTGCTCTTGAACAGGGTTTGGCCGTCGACGATGATTTCCACGTCGACTTTGTACTGCTTCAGCGCCGCCTCGTTGACTTCGATGCCGATCCCCGGCGCATCGGAGACTACGATTTCTCCCGCGGAGTTCCGGGTGATGTGATTGGAAGTAAGGTCGACAGCGAGCTGCTTCAGCGCGACCGGATACTCGCAGATCGTGTGATCGCGGAGACCAGCGAACGGCTGCAGCGAGGCGCTCAGCGCCAGATGTGACGTGAAGGTGTGGTTGACATAGGTCACGCCGTTCGCAACGGCGTAGTCCGCCGTGCGCCTGGCGGGGCCGATGCCGCCGATCCGGCCGCAATCGATCTGGATGTAACGGACGCGGCCGTAGTCGATGAGATGTTGCGCCATGTGGAAATTATGCGCCGCCTCGCCGCCGGCCACCGCGACGGACGTCGTCCGGATGCCCAACTCGGCGTAGGCTTTCAGGGCGCCGGCGCTGAACGGCTCCTCGAACCAGGTCGCGCGATTTCGTTCGAGAGCGGGCAAGCGGGCGGCGGCCGACTCGACATCCTCGCCGAATATCTGGCCTGCGTCGACCAGGAGGATTCCATCCGCGCCGAGCCCCTCGCGCGCGGCGTCGAGATGATCCTCGTCCGCCTTGAGGGTGCCGCGGCCGAACGGGCCCCAGCCGAACTTGGCGGCGCGAAATCCGTTGGCGCGGGACGTCTTTCCCCCCTGCAGCGTCGCCTCCGGGGTGTCGCCGAAGAGCTGCGAGGCATAGGGGACTTTCGGGAAAGCCTCGCGGTAGCCGAGCAGGCGGTAAACCGGCTCGCTGCGCGCTTTCCCGAGCACATCCCAAAGCGCCATCTCGATGCCCGACCATGTGTGGGCCGCCTGCAGCAGATCCTGACTGTCGTAGGCAACCTTCGCTGCCATCCGCTCGATGTCGCGAGGAGCGTCGATCGTCTCGCCGAGCACCGAAGCTGAGACCGGGCGGCAACCACCGTGCGACATCGGCGTGACGAATGCGGCGATCGACGTGAGCGGCGACGCTTCGCACTCTCCCCAGCCTACAAGGCCGGCCGCATCCACGCGCACGACGAGAGCGTCCTGGCTCCCGTCGGCATCGGTCGTGACCTCGGGCATCGACACGTAAAAGAAGTCAACCGCTTCGATTCTCATAGCTTCGGAATTATCCTCTTTCTTCCCTTGGTCGTTGGCCTTTTGCGCAGTCGCAGGATGTGGTCCTCGATCTCATGCAAGAGCGTTTCGGTTTCGCCTTCGGCGATCAGGTCGCGCAGTCGGCGGTGATGCTGCCCCAGGATCTCCGCTTCCTTCTCGTCGCGGATCTCGTGGCCGAACACGATGAGAACGTGCCGCGCCAGCGATTCCCAGAGCGTGAGCACGATGGCGTTCTCGGATGTCCGGCAAATCTCGCGATGAAAGCTGAGATCGGCTTGGCTTACCTCCATCCACGCCAGCTGAGCCGCCGCCCGCTCCATCGTCGATATGATCTGGTCGAGCTGCAATAACCGTTCGGGCGAGCGCCGGTAGTTTTCCACCGCATCGGGAATCGCGATCCGCTCCAGCGCGACCCGCGCCTCGCAGACCTGGTCGATGCGGACGTCGTCGAGCGGCGGAATGAACGTCCCGCGGTGCGACGTGCTTTCGACGATCCCCTGAGTATCCAGAATCTTCAGCGCTTCGCGGAGCGGTACGCGGCTCATCTCCAGGGTCCGGGCAAGCTCCGACTCGACGAGCCGCTGCCCGGGAACAAGTGCCCCGGACGCGATACCCCCGACGATCGCCTCCGCGCCCTGTTCCGCCAGGCTCGGCGCTCGGCGCAGGCCGAGTAACGGCATTCGCACCGGCGAGGAAGATTTTTCGTCAAGCTCTATGGATTCCGCCTTCATCGAAGACTCGCTTGTGTCGCCTGGCTAACTGTATACAATTAGTTCGCGATCAGCAAACCACTGTGGCTTGCTGATCCCATGGCCGCTGTTTTTCCGCGGGGGCGGGATTCGGGTAGCCTCGATCAGGGAGCACATGATGACAATCGCCAGAACTGTCCGCGATGCCGCTTTCGCAGCGGCCCTTCTACTGTCCGTCGCCACCCTCGCCCACGCCGCCGGGACAGATGTCCCTGCGCCGGGACAGAGTCCGAAAATCGACGCCATCAAGGAGCGCGGTGCGCTCAAGGCGGCTGCGATCGGCGAGTTTCCATGGCTGCCGGAAAACACCTCCGGCTCGGGCCCGCAATTCTCCGGTCCCGCCTGGATACTGGCCGAGGAATACGCCAAGCGTCTCGGCGTGACGATCGAGATCGTACCGGTCAGTCACGAGACGAAGGTGCCGATCTTGGCGACGGGCGAAGCTGACATCTCCATCGCCCCGCTGGCGGTAACGCCGAAGCGCCAGGAGGTCGTGGATTTCATCGTCTACTCGCGCTCCAGCCTCTGCATGTTCGGCCTTGCCGATAATCCGAAGCTGAAGGACGTGAAGAGCGTGGATGATCTGAACCGCGAAGGTCTGAGCATGGCGTATTTCACCGGCACGCCGCCCGAGACCTGGGCCCCGACCCGTTTCCCGAAGGTCGAGATGCACGGCGTCGCCGGCTCGGGCGCCAATGCCCCGATCGAGGAGATCCTCGCCAAACGCGCCGACTTCGCCACCATCGACAACGTGGCCTGGCCGCAGCTTGAGAAGCAGGTGCCGGGACTGGTCTCGTTTCCGGCCGGCGACGATTGTCTGAAGAGCACCGAGATGTCGACTGATGTCGGCCTCGCCGTCGACAAAGCGGACCCGGTCTTCCGCGACTGGCTGCAGGCAGTCTATGACGAGATGAAGGATCAGGTGACGAACGAAGAGCTCACGATCCTGAAGGGCGGCAGCTAAGGCGCCGACTTTTCCGGAGGCGGGCCTCGGCCCGCCTCCACCGCGCCGTACAACCAGCCTCCATGACCATCAATCTTCAGCCGATCGCCGACAGCTGGCTGTTCCTCGCACGAGCGCTTGGAATGACGCTGTTCATCAGCGTGCTCTCCACGCTTTTCGGTTTCGCGATCGGCGTGGTCGTCGGTGGGCTCAGGACCTACGGCGGCCGTGTGGTGAATCATGTGCTCGGCCTCTACGTCGATTCGATGCGGGCGATCCCGCTCCTCGCGGTGCTCGTCTGGGTCTTCTTCGCCTTCCCCCTGCTCACTGGCCACTCCATCAACGCCGTGACAGCCGGCATTGCCGGGCTGAGCGTTCATCTCGGCGCCTATGTCAGCGAGACTGTGCGCGCCGGCCTTATGTCTGTCCGTCGCAACCAGATGCAGGCAGCGCTGGCGCTTGGCATGAGCCGCTTCGAGGCGTTCCGCACCATCATCCTGCCGCAGGCCTTGATCCGCATGCTGCCCGCGCTTGGCTCGCTCTTCGTCATCGCCATCAAGGACAGCGCCATAGCCTCGGTCATTGCGGTCCCCGAGTTGTTGCGGCAGACGCAGATCGTCGCCGGCAAGACATATCGGCCCTTCGAGCTCTACACGGCCGCGATGCTGATCTATTTCCTGCTCTGCTATCCGGTCGCGCGCGGCGTCGATCGCCTCTATCGCCGCGTCGCCCATCTCGGCTCGTCATGATCTTCGACTGGAGCGTCGTGTGGTCGAGCCTTCCGCGGCTCCTGGGCGGCGCATGGATGACCATATGGCTGACCTTCGTCACCATGGCGCTCGCCATTCCGGGCGGATTGCTCCTGGCGCTGATGCGCCTCTCGCCCCTCCGTGTGGTTTCCGGCGCCGCGACCGCCTTCGTGGAGTTTTTCCGCGCCACGCCGCTCATCCTGCAGATTTACTGGGTCTATTACGTGCTGCCGGCTTACTTCGATCTGCAGCTTTCGCAGCTTGCCACCGCAATCGTCGGACTGACCTGCAACATTTCCGCCTTCAACTCGGAGACCTTCCGCTCCGGCATCGTCTCGATCCGGCAGGGCCAATGGAACGCCGGCCTCGCGCTCGGTATGCGACGGGCCGGCGTCTTTGCCCGTATTGTCCTTCCGCAGGCGGTGATGCGTGTGCTTCCTGCGCTCGCCTCGACCTGGGTATCGCTGTTCAAGGACACCTCCCTCGTCGCCATCATCTCGGTTCCTGAACTCTCCTATGTCGCGCTTCAGTTGAGGGCTGAGACCTACCGCATCCTCGAGGTCCTGACCGCCATGGCGGCTCTCTACTGGCTCATGGGCTATCCGCAGGCAAAGCTCGTCGACTGGATCCATCACCGTTACCGGGTGGTCGAATGAGCGAACGCAAGCCGATCCTCGTCTTCGAGAACGTGTCGAAGCGCTACGGCGACATCGTCGCGCTCGACGGCGTCAGCCTGTCGATTGCGCGTGGCGAGGTGGTGTGCCTGATCGGCCCGTCCGGTTCCGGTAAGTCCACGCTGTTGCGCTGTGCCAACGCGCTCGACCCACTCGACGGCGGCCGCGTCCTCTTCGAGGGGCGCGAAGTGAAGAGCGCCGATTCCTCCGCTCGCCTCGTCCGCCGGCGGATGGGGATGGTGTTCCAGAATTTCGAGCTCTTTCCACATCTGACGGTGCTGCAGAACATCACGATCGGGCCGCGGACAGTCCTGAAGCTCGATGCCGCCTCGGCCGAGAAGCGCGCGCGCGCCTTGCTCGCCAAGGTGCTCCTTTCGGAGAAGGCCGACGTCCATCCCGCCGCGCTTTCCGGCGGCCAGCAGCAGCGAGTGGCGATCACCCGCGCGCTCGCGATGGAGCCGGCGCTGATGCTCTTCGACGAGCCCACCTCCGCGCTCGACCCGGAGACGATCGGCGAAGTGCTGAGCGTGATGAAGACCCTCGCCGACGAAGGCATGACCATGCTCGTCGTGACGCACGAGATGGACTTCGCACGCCGCGTGGCCGACCGCGTCATCGTCTTCGACAGGGGCCGCGTCATCGAAGAGGGCCCGCCAAAGCAGGTCTTCGAGGCGGCGAAGGTCGCCCGCACACGAGAATTCCTGAACCATCTCGGCTGGCACGGCGAGAGCATCGTCGAAGCCGCGAAAATACTGGGGAGCGAGAATGACGGACAATAGGATCGACCGCGCCGAGGTATTCGTCGTCGCTCCCGATGTGGAGCGCTACACCTGGGCGGAGGGGATGACCGACCAGTACATGGTCAACGTCATCCTGCGGCTGACGGCGGCGAGCGGCCTGCAGGGCGTCGCCGGCGCGGCGATGATCACCTCGCACGGCTTCGACCGCTCCGCCGGCGAGGCGCTACGCACCGTGCTGCCCGACGTGATCGGCCAGGATCCGGCCGAGCGCGAGGCGCTCTGGCACCGGATGCGCAATCTCGGGACGCCGATGGTTCCGCAGGCGCATTCGCTGGTCGACATCGCACTGTGGGACATGGCGGCGCGGCATGCGCATCTGCCGCTCTACCAGCTCCTCGGCGGCACGCGCGAAAAGATCCTCTCCTACGCCTCCACCCCCCTCCTCCCCGACAACCAGGCGTATATCGACTATGTCGGGGAGCGACACGCCGAAGGCTTCAAGGCAGTGAAGTTTCATTGCTGGTGCGTGCCGAAACGCGATCTGGCGATGTGCGAGGCGGTGCACCGGCATTTCGAGGGCAAGGACCTTGCGCTGATGCTCGATGCCGAGCAGCGCTACGACCTCCATGGCGCAATTCATGTCGCGCGGCGCCTCGGCGAACTCGGCTTCCGTTGGTTCGAAGCGCCGCTCGTCGACACCGATATCGACGGCTACCGGGAGATAAAGCGCTCGAGCACCGTCCCGGTCATCGCGGCAGGCAACACCTGGCTCGACCTGCAGATGCTGGCGCAGGCGATCAAGCTCGACTGCTGGAGCTCGCTCCGAGTCGACGCCACCATCTGCGGCGGCATTACGCCGATCCGGAAGATCATGGCGCTCGCCGAAGCGCACGGTATGAATGTCGAGGTCCAGTGCTGGGGCTATACGCTGACGCAGGCGGCCAATCTGCACGTCATGCTCGCCTACAGGAACTGCACCTATTTCGAGCAGCCGGTCCCCTACCCGGCGTTCGAATACGGCGCCAGCGATGTGATCCGCACGGACCGGGAAGGCTACGTCCATGCCCCGCCCGGCGACGGGCTCGGGATCGGTCTCGATTGGAAAGCGATCGAGGCCGCTTCCATCCTGAAATTCGAAATTCGTTGAGAGCGTCGATGAGCGTACGTCTACAGGGCAAACGAGCGCTGATCTACGGCGGCGGCACGGGCATCGGCTTCGCTTGCGCCGAAGCGATGGCGCGCGAAGGTGCGTCCGTCTTCATCTCGAGCCGCCGGGCCGAGGTGCTGCGCGAGGCGACATCGAAGCTTGCATCGATCGGCAAGGCAGGCTTCGAAGCCGGCGACGCGACATCGGCGCAGGACGTCCAGCGCGTCACCGCCGCGGCAAGCGCGTTCATGAACGGACTGGACACGATCGTCGTAAGCGCGGGCGCCGGAGGCAGGACGCCGGTCTTCGACACCGAGCCTGCGGAGTTCCAGCGAATCGTGGACCACACGCTCCGCCCGGCCTTTTTCGCTGTCCGCTACGCCTGCCCGGATCTTCTGGCCGCAGGCAAAGCGTCGGTCATCGTCATCTCATCGATGCTGGGCCTCGTCGGTCAACGCGAACGCCTCGCCTATTGCGGGGCCAAAGCAGGCGTCATCGGAATGGTGAGGGCCATGGCGCTTGACCTTGCCGACAAGGGCGTAAGGGTGAATGCGATGTGTCCTGGGTTCGTCGAGACACCCCTTGCCATTGAAGTAACGCGCCTTGAACGAGATCCAGAGGCCGCGCTTCAAGCCAAGCGGCTCATGCATCCGGTGCCCCGCGCCGGAACGCTTGAGGAAATGGGCGAGCTCGCGGTCTATCTCGCCTCCGACCTGGCGGCGTTCCTCACAGGCCAGGCCATCGCGATCGATGGGGGTTTCACGATCCGCTAGGGACTGCTGTGTTTCTCTCCGGGTCGAACGGCGCAAGGGGTCGAGCGGCGAAGCCTTGTTGTCGACCAGAGAGGCGATGAACGCGTTGAGCCAGGGCAAGCGTCCAGCCGAGCGGACCGTGTTCGGTATTCACCAGAAGGCTTGCGAGGCGGGTCCGGCCGACCAGCGGGCGCCCGCTCGGCGTCAGAGGGCGCAAGCCGGTCCAATGCTTGATGTCGCCTTTTGGATGATGGGGCAGGATCGCCGCGAGGCTGTTCACGAGCATCCGCGCCCCGCGCCGCGTTGAGCGAAGTGTCGAGACCATGAATTCAACCGTCCCGGCCATGCGCAGGGTTTCCACGAGCGGGCGACCGCGACTATAAGCGCCAGGGGACAGGTGCGCGGGGCACCGCACTTCGAACCGGTTCAAGAGCGGACTCTGCATACCTATCCGAACCGCGCGTCTATGGGTTCACAGCCTAGTTTGACTGCGACGAAACGCGCGACGGGTGGCCCACGACGTCACCGCCGCGATAACGGAACGATCCAGGCCGAAAATCAATGAGCGACCCTAAGAGAAGCCCCGGCGGGTGCCGTTGTACCATCATGGTACCTGACCCGCGGGAACCAGCGTTTCCGCAAGGGCGAACTTGGGACACGCAAGCACTTGATGTACTTTACGCCGAGTGTTTTCGGGGCCGTCCGGGCACTTGCGGGAGGAGGGAGTCCGAGAACTGAAAATCCGCGTGTCGGTGGTTCAAATCCGCCCCTGGGCACCAATTCTCCCGACCGCTTGCGGGTTTGCTTTTGCGGCTCGGTCGTTCAAGAGAGTGGCCGCTTTGCGCCAGAAGCGGACATGCCCGCAGTCGCAGAATGCCTGCTGCAACCTAAGCTCGGGGCTAGGAAGCTCGCCCCCGTCGACGGCTTAGCTGGTCCAACGCTACGGCCGCGAGAAGGACCACGCCCCGCGCTGTGTCCTGGTAGAATGTCGGGACGTTCATCAGGCTCATGCCATTGTTCAGGCTGCCCATGAGGAGCGCGCCCAGGAGCGCGCCGAGAACCCGGCCGCGGCCGCCTGAGAGAGACGTGCCGCCGATGATCGCCGCGGCGATCGCGTCGAGCTCCAGGAACAGACCGGCGGTTCCGCCGATGGCGCCGCTGACGCGGGCGGTGAGCGCAACACCGGTGATCCCGTAGGCCAGCCCGGCGATGACGAAATTCCAGAAGATCGTGCGTTTGAGGTCGATGCCGGAAAGGCGTGCAGCCTCCGGGTTTCCGCCGATCGCATAGAGCTGCGCTCCGAACCTCGTCCGGCGCATGAGGAACTCGGCGGCGATCGCGCAGATCGCCACAAGCAGAACGAGATAGGGAATGCCCTGCCGCAAGACGATCCAGACGGCGATCGCCGCGGCGATCGACGGAGGCAACAGCGCGCGCACCAGCGCGGTCTCGAAATTGTCGAGGACACCGAGGGCTCGCGCCCGCCGCATCTCTGCAATGCGGAGCGCCGCATAGAGGACGAGCGCCGCGACGACGACCAGGATGGAGGGAACCGGCGGAAGGAAGCCCGTGGCGAGGCCCTTGAGCGATTTCGGCAGAGGCGCGACCGTCGCGCCATTGGTGGCGATCATGGCGATGCCGCGGAAATAGAGCATCCCGGCAAGCGTCACGATGAAGGAGGAGACCCCGATCCGGGTCACCCAAAAGCCCTGCCAGGCGCCCATGAGCAAGCCGCCGCAGATGGAAATGAGCACGGCCAGAAACGGATTTACGTCATGCTTGACGGTGAGGACGGCGAGGATCACGCCGACCAGCGCCACGGCCGAGCCAACGGACAGGTCGAAATTGCGCGTGACGATCAGCATTACGGCGCTGATTGCCGCGAGGCTGACGATGGACGTCTGCAGCGCGAGAAGAACGAGGTTGCGCTGCGTCAGAAACGTTCCGTCCGTGGCGTAGTAGAAGAACAGCCACACGCCGGCGAGCACGATGAGGAGCATCGAATCGCGGAGCGCGGAGACGCGCGCGAACCGCGACAGCAACGATCCGCGCTCCGCGTCTCCAGCCGGCAGAACAGGGTGAGCGACGCCAGCGCCGGGTTCAGGCATCGGCCGCCATCCGCAACAGCTCCCTTTCGTTCAGCGCGTTCCCGCTCACCTCGCCGACCCTTCGTCCATGCCGCATGACGATAACGCGGTCGCAGATGTCGACAAGCTCCTCGGCATCGGTGGAAGCAACGAGGATCGCCTGTCCCGCAGCGCTCAGGTCGGACCAGATGCGTTTGATCTCGCCGCGGGCCCCGACATCCACTCCGCGCGTCGGGTCGATCAGAACGAGGATGCGCGACCCGGCGGCAAGCCAGCGCGCGACCTGGATTTTTTGCTGGTTGCCGCCGGAGAGCGTGCCCACCTCGGCGTCGATCGACGCGGCCTTGATGTTCAGCAGGGTTACCTGGTCGGCCGCCATGCGGCGAGCGTCGGAAATGTCGAGAACGCCGCGACGCGAAACCTTGTCGAGACTGGCGAGGCCGATATTGGCAGCGACCGATTGCTCCTGCATCAGGCAGTCGCGGCGATCCTGCGCCATCAGGCCGAGCCCGAGGCGAACGGCATCGCGCGGACTGTTGATGACGACCCGATTGCCTTCGATCGAAATGTCGCATTCGGACTTGCCGAACCAGGCGCCGTAGATGGCGAGAGCGGCTTCGATGCAGCCGGCGCCGAGCAGGCCGAAAAGTCCGACGATCTCGCCCTTGTGCACGGTGACGTCCAGACGATCGACCCTGAGGCGGGTTGCCCCCGCCTCGCCGAAGACGGTGAGGCCGCGCACTTCGAGGGCGGGCTCGGTGCGCGTTTGCACGGGGGGGCGCGTAGTCACCCCGGCAATGTCGCCGACCATTTCCGAGACGACCTCCTGGCGCGAAACGTCGCGCGTCACGTGATCGCCGCGGATGCGGCCGTCGCGCATGACCACGATGCGATCGGAAATCGCAAAAACCTCGGCGAGGCGGTGCGATACGAAGATGATGGCGACGCCGCGCGCCCTGAGCGCCCGCATATGGGCGAAGAGCCGCAAGGATTCGTTTTCCGTCAGCGCCGCGGTCGGCTCGTCGAGGATCAGGAGGCGGACATTCTTGGATAGTGCGCGGGCGATCAGAACGAGCTGCTGGGTCGCCAGATCGAGCGCCGACATCGCAACCGCCGGATCGATGTCGAGATCGAAATCCTCAAGCGCGGCGCGCGCGATCGCGAGCCGCTTCGGCACATCGATCATGCCCCAGCGCATCGGCTCGGCATTGAGACAAATGTTCTCGGCGACGCTCAGATCCGGCACCACGTTCACTTCCTGGGGGACGAGCGCAACGCCAGCCCGCTCCGCGTCGGCGGTGCTCGCGGGCTGAAACGCCTGTCCGGCGAACTCGATGTCGCCAGAGTAGCTGCCGGCGGGATGCGCCCCCGCCAGGATCTGGATGAGCGTCGACTTGCCGGCGCCGTTTGCACCAAGCAGCGCCATGACCTCGCCGGGCGAGATCGACAGGCTGACATCAGCCAACGCGCGGACGCCGGGAAAATCCTTGATGATGTGAGCCACGCGGACAATCGGCGCGGCGACCGCGCGGGCGGCGCTTGACGCCGGCCGCGCATCCAGTTCAGGGCCCAAAATCAATCCATAAGAGCAGATTGGAGCCTAACTTTTAGCAGGCCGGCTTCTTGTCGGGCACATTTTTGTAGACTTCGTCGATGTTCAGCCAGAAGGGGTGCTTGCAGACGAAGTCCGCCATCTCGTCCTGGCTGACCAGGTAGATCGGCGTCTTGACCCAAGGGATTTCTCCCGCGCCGTTATCGACGGTCGTGGTCGCACCAACATCCTTGCATTGCGCCATGGCGACGGCGGCATTGGCGCCGGCGATCGCCATCTCGTCGGGCGCCGGCCACAGGCTGCCGAACTGCCTTCCTTCCACGATGGCCTGCGCTGATGAAAGTTCCATGTCCTGGCCGGTCACGAGAATGGAGCCGGGCTCTATCCCCGCCGCCTCGATCGCCTGCAGGACGCCGAGCGACATACCGTCATAGGAGACGAGGAACGCATCGATCTTATTGTCATTGGCGGTGAGTGCGTTCTCGGCGTTCGCCTGCGCCGGCTCGGTCTTCCACGCCGGCGTGAACTGATCCATCACGATCTTGATGTCGCCCTTCTCGACCAGCGGATCGAGGACGACGTGATAGCCTTCCTGCATGAGCGTGGAGCCGGTCTGGCCGGCATCGCCGCCGATCAGCACGTAGTTGCCCTTCGGCACCTTGGCCACCACCTCGGTTGCCGCTTCCGCACCGCCGTCCTTGGGATCGCGGCCGATATATCCCGCCTGCGCCGCGCCGAGAATGAGGTCGTCGTATGAAGCCAGCGGAATGCCTGCCTCCGCCGCCATTTCGGCGATGCCCGCCGCCACATTGAAATCGACCGGCTGAATGACGATGGCGTCGACACCTTGGGTGATGACGTTCTCCGCCTGCGAAATCTGGTTCTGCGCGTCGTTCTCGGCCGACTGGACGATGACTTCGTATCCAGCCGCCTCGGCGGTCTTCTTGAAGAAGGGGATGTCGGCGTTCAAATACCGGAACGCCGTCTGCTGCTTCAACATGAAGGCGATCTTCTTGGTCGTGCCCGGCGTGCAATTGTCTTGTGCGCTGGCGGGCGACACGGTCAGCGCCATGCTAGCCACGACTGCGAGCTGCAATCCCAAACTAATCTTTTTTGACATCTTCACCCTCCCTGGGTCCCGGCTTAAGACCGGCTGGATGTTAACGGTAACTAGCAGTAATAGTGCCGTCAACAGGGGTAGCCTCAAGGCTCGCTATGTTACTTACCATCGTTTAGTGTTAGAAGATCACCGACGAGGTGTTCATGGCTATTACACTGCGTGATGTCGCCCGCCGCGCCGGCGTTTCCGCGATGACGGTCTCCCGCGTGGTCAACGGCAGCGCCGGCGTCGATCCGGAAACACAGCGACGCGTCGAGCAAGCGATCCTGGAACTGGATTACGTCCCCAACCGTGTCGCGCGCGGGCTCGTTTCGCATAAGACTCGAACTGTCGGGTTGATCGTGCCCGATGTCGTAAATCCGTTCTTCGCGCCCGTTGTTCGTGGCGCTGAGACAACCGCGCGCAAAGCTGGATACCGTGTCCTGCTTTGCAACAGCGAAGGGGATCTGCGGCTTGAACGGGAATACGTGGAGGACCTGGTCGCGCATCGGGTCGAGGGTCTCCTGCTGGCCCCCGCAAGCGATCGATCGCGGGTGGGGCTCCTCCCGCTGTTGCGGAGCGGCTTTCCCATCGTGCTGCTTGACCGATCGCTCCCTGAGATCGATTGCGATCTCGTCGTGAGCGACAGTGTTGCCGGCGCCCGGCGCCTGACGAAGCACCTGATCCGCGTCGGCCATCGTCGCATTGCCCATTTTACCGAGTCGGATGACGTGTCGACCGGGCGCGATCGGCTGGAGGGCTACCGCCTGGCTCTGGAAGCTGCCGGCTTGCCCTATTCCGAAGACCTAGTATTCCGCACAACGGTTGACCGAATTGGTGGCTACCGAGCCGCCCAGCAGATGCTCGGTCTTGATCCGTTGCCGACCGCGATCTTCACGGTCAACAATATGACGGCGGTGGGCGCAATGCAGGGGCTGCGTGAGCGAGGTCTGGCGGTCCCCAAAGATATCGGGCTCGTCTGCTACGACGATGTGGAGCACGTTGCCGTCCTGTCGCCGTTCATGACGGTGATGGATCAGCCGGCCGAAACCTTCGGCAGCCTCGGAGCCCAACTTCTCTTTGAAAGGATTTCGGGAAAGGCCGGCCCTAGAAGCCGCCGGATCGTGCTTCAGGCAGATTTGATAGTTCGAGAATCCTGCTGCGTGCACGTGGGGGTCCCCCAGCGGCGGGAATTAACTTAGGTGCGGGGCACATATCTTTCTGCTGTCGCGAGCGCGCGCAAGGCTGAGCCGCGCTCTCCCGGCCACTACGCTTCCAGGATCCACACCAGCATCCGGTTGGGCCCGCGGTTGTTCCAGAGATAGTAGGGCACCGCGGTCAGACCCGCCTGGCCGTGCCGCGGTGGCGTGCGGCGATAGAGATTGCCGTCCCATTCACCGGCGTCAGTCGCCTCGGCGTCGGCGACGATAGTGACGATGCCGTCGAAGAGATCGGTGCGTTGGGCAGCTTCCGCTTTCGCGTCGCGCGGCAGCTTCATCATGCCGACCGCAGTGCCGGAATTGTCGATCTGCTCCAGGCAATAGACCAGCGGCCCACGCTTCAGAGCGACCCGGCCGACATCCATCTTGATCCGGGGATTGGCATACACCCGCTCGACAGGCATCGGCAGGTCGAGCGCGACTACGTCGCCGGCCGACCACTCTCGCATGATCTCGACATAGCCTCGGTCCCTCGCCTCAGCGTCGATCGGTTTGCCGTTCACCGTCACCGTCGCAGACCGCGACCAGCTTGGAATTCGGAGTTTTAGCGCAAAGCGCGTCGGAGATTTCGGGTCGATCGTCATCGCCACGCGGCCCGACCACGGATAGTCGGTCTCCTGGTGGAAGCGCACGGGCGTTCCCCCGACGACCACATTTGCGGTGTTGCCGCCATAGAGATGTACGGCGAGCATATCGGGGCCGGTCGAATAGAAGTAGCCGCCGATCGAGGCGACAAGGCGTGAGACGTTCATCGTGCAGCACGGACAGGGATGCCAGTCCCAGCGGGTGTGGCTGCCGTCGCTTTCCAGCGGGTTCTGGTAGAAATACTGGGTACCGTTCCGCGCCAGGCCCGAAAGCGCGCCGTTATAGAGCGCCAGCTCCATGACATCGGCGTAGGCGCCATCGAGCTCGAGGTTGAGCATGCGCTGGGCCCAGAAGATCAGCGCGACCGAGGCACAGGTTTCCGCGTAGGCGGTGTCATTCGGCAAATCGTAGTCGGTGGTAAAACCCTCGTTCGCAGCCGCCGGACCAAGGCCGGCGGTCACGTACATCCGCTTGCCCGTCACGTCCTTCCAAAGCACCTCGCAGGCGCGCTGCAGTGATTCGTCGCCGAGCTCCGCGGCGAGGTCGGCCATCGCCGCATACATGTACATGGCGCGCACTGCGTGCCCGACGACCTTGTCCTGCTCGCGCACCGGCTTGTGCGACTGATTGTATTCGTAGGTTCTCTGAAAGAACTGCTTCGGATCGTCGCCGCGGGCGACCGCTTCGATGTCAAAATAGTGCGGCAGCCGGCCGCGCTCGTCGATGAAATACGCGGCGAGGTCGAGGTGCTTGCGGTCGCGCGTCACCGCATAGAGCTTGACCAGAGCGAGCTCGATCTCCTGGTGGCCGCAATAGCCCCGCTTCTGGCCCTCCCCCGGGCCAAAGGTCGCGGCGATGTGATCAACATAGCGCAGCATGATGTCGAGGAGTTTTCGCCGCCCGGTCGCCTGGAAATAGGCGACCGCGCCTTCCAGCATATGGCCGGCGCAATAGAGCTCGTGGTTGTCGCGGAGATTGCTCCAGCGCTTGTCGACCTCGTGGCCGATATACCAGCAATTCAGATAACCGTCGGGGAGCTGCGCCTTGGCCAGCTGCTCGGTGATGGCGTCGATCTGGGCCTCGATCGTTTTGTCGCGGCGGTGCTGCAGCGCATAGCTCGCGGCCTCTATCCATTTGCCAACGTCGGAATCCCAAAAAATCTGCGTGGTGAAGTTGTGCTGATTGCGGGGGATGCGAAGCGGCGGAGGCGGCTGCGGAACATCGAGCGAATCGAGAAGGCCATGCTCGGCAAGCCGCGCATGCTGACTCGGGATGGTGCGGGCCAGCACGGTGTCGAGGCGCTCGCGCCAGAAGTCGCCTTCGACACTGACATCCGTGAACTTGACCGGTGTGAATCGACGCATCGGTGCTTCCTTCCGCCTTGCCGCTCAGGCGAGCATTGTCTTCATTGCCCCGGCTTGGCCTTCGACTTCGCACGATCGCCGCGTTCGACCGTGTTGGGCCGAGCTTCTGGTCCCCGACCGGCGCCGCACGATTCCCGTATGACGAGGCTGCAGGGCAGCCGGCGAACCCCGCTGAGGGTGACGCCGTCGATCAGCTCGATCAGACAGCGCCCGGCCTCGCGGCCGAGTTGCTTCAAATTCATGTCGACGGTGGTGAGCGGCGGCCGCGTCGCAGCCGCGACGATCTCCCAATTGTCGAAGCCGACCACGGAGACGGAGTCGGGAACACCGATCCCCCACTCCCGCAACGCATCGATTGCGCCGCGGGCAATCTGGTCGTTTCCGCAGAATATGGCGTCTGGAGGCGAACGGCGGGTGGCGAAGAGTTTTGCGACCGCCTCGCGGCCCCATTCCTCCGACCAGGCGCCCGACAAATAGGAGTCTTTTGGGACCGCGATGCCATGTCGGGCGAGCTCTTTTCGATATCCGTCGCGGCGAAGCCTCACGGCTTCGAACCGCTCCGGTCCGGTGATGTGGGCGATCTTCCGCCGGCCGAGCTTGACGAGGTGCCCGGCGGCGAGCGCGGCGCCCCCCTCGTCGTCCGGCACGAGGCCAAAGGCGTCCGGCTCATCCGACTGCGAATAGACGTAGAGGAGCGGAATCTCCGAGCCGTGAACGTCGAGTCGCCGCCGCGGATCGGCCCGCCGCCCCGTGACCACGATCCCGTCGACCCGCTTGCCGAGGAGCGAATCGACGTGGCGCGCCTCGCGCTCCAGCTCGTCGGCGCCGTTGCACATGAAGACGGACATCGCGCTGTCGGAGAGATGCTCCTCCAGCCCCTCCATGATGGGGATCGAGAAGCGGCCAAAGCTGTCGCTGGTGATAAGCCCGACGGTAAAGCTCTGTCCGCGATGCAGGCTCTGGGCGAGGTCGTTCGGTCTGAAGCCCAGGTCCTTGGCGACGGCGATCACCTTGGCGCGCGTCTCCGGACGGAGGCTGCCGCTGTTGTTGAGAGCCTTGGAGACCGTGCCGATGCTGACATTTGCGGCGCGCGCGACATCGTGGATGGTCAGCGGCGTGCGCGCCGGCCGCTTCGGCCGCTGCTCGGCAGCGCCGGCGCGCCGCATCCGACGTTTTTCCTGGCTCTCCGACACTTACTTCACCACTCCGCTCAGGAAGCCCGAGACGTAGTACTTCTGCAAAAGCAGATAGAAGAGCACGCAGGGTATGATCGAGATAATGATGCCGGCCTGCAGCATTCCCCAGTCGGTCCCGCCGATGCTGGTCTCCTGCCGCGCGGCGGCGAGTACCAGCGGGAGCGTGAAGGTGGCGCCGCGATTCATGATCACCAGCGCTGCCAAGAACTCGTTCCACGAGGTGATGAAAGCGAACAGCGACACGGTGACAATCGCCGGGCGGATCGACGGCAGATAGATTTTCAGAAGCGCCTGCCAGCTGTTGCAGCCGTCGATGACGGCAGCCTCCTCAAGCTCCTTCGGCACGGCCTCGAAGCTGTTACGCATGATGTAGAGGCTGAAGGGAATATGGATCGCCGTATGGATGATGGCGAGGCCGACAAGCGTGTTGGTGAGCTTCAGCGTCGCGAACATGAAGAAGATTGGTGTGATCAGAGCCTGATAAGGGATGATCAGGGCGAGAAGCAGGAGGATGAAGAAGAATTCCTTCCCCGGCACTGGAAAGCGGGCGAGCGCATAGCCGGCAGGGATCGTCAGCACAAGGCTGAATACGATCGTGAGGATTGCCGTCGCCGCGCTGTTGAACAGATAAACCGGCAGACCGTCCTGGTAGCCCCACAGCTTCGCATAGCTGTCGAGACTCAATTCATGTGTGAAGTAGGTCGGCGGTATCGCAGCCTGCTCCATTGTGCTTTTGAACGACGCGAGCACCGTCACGACGAGCGGCGCCAGCATGATGGCGCAGATTGCGATGCAGAGCGCGCCCGCGAGGTACTTCGTCCGGCCGTCCCAGAGGCTCCAAAGCCTTGCGTGCGAAGTCGGCCGGGCTTGCAGGGCGTAGTCGGCGCTCGCGGATGTCATCTCGTCGCTGCCATCGCGTTCACGCGTGTGTACGGCGGGAGAGCCACATCTGCACGACCGTGCAGGCGAGGATGATCACCGCCAGAATAAGGGAGAGCGTCGCTCCGTAGCCGAGCTTCAGGTACGGAAAGGAGTTGAGGTAGAGCCAGAATACCGACGACGCCGTTTGGTTGAACGGCTGGCCGGCGGTCATCAGGAAGAACTGGTCGAAGGCGAGCAGCGAGCCGATGATGCTGAAGAGCGTCACCACGAGGATCGTGCGTGCCGTCAGCGGCAATGTTATCCGCCACACGCGCTGCCAATAGCCGGCGCCGTCGACCAGCGTCGCCTCGTTGATCTCCTGCGGGATCGCCTGGATTGCCGCGACAAAGAGGAGCATGCCGAACCCGACCACCTTCCAAACGATGGACACGATCACCGCCCAGAGCGCGCGATCCGCGTCCTCGCCGAACCAGACGACCGGCTTGTCGACGATTCCAATATCGAGCAGGAAGCGATTGATGAGGCCGTAATGGTAGCTGAACAGCCAGTACCAGAGGAGGCTCGACACGCTGAGGCCGAAGACCACAGGCACGAAGACGATGCCGCGCGTGATCCTGCGGAGCAGCGTGTTCGGCGCCACGAGCAGCGCGATCAGGAAGCCGAGCACCATCAGGATCGGCGTGATGTAGATGGTGTATTTGAGCGTAAACCCGAGCGACACCCAGAACTGGCGGTCGTGGTAAGCCTTCACGTAGTTCGCCACACCGACCCAGCGCGCCGGCTCGATGATCGACCAGTTGTGGAACGACATCCACACCATCTGGATAAGCGGATAGACCGTGAAGGCGAGAACGAAGGCGAGCGCTGGGGCCAGGTAGAGAAGCCCAAGAAGCTTACCGCGCCCGGTCGAATACATGCCCGTCACCAATTTCGTCCAAATGCCACCTTTTCCGCAGCGAGGTCTATCACGCGTGCTTTCGGACAACCCCGCAAAAATGGCCGCGGCGCTTCTTGCCGCGGCCGAGTGGTCGCAAGTCTTGGAGGAAGTGCGACTATTGAGCTGCGACTGCGTTCATCTGATCCTTCGCATCGGCGATGATCTGGTCAATCGGATCGTCAGTGTAATAGACGCGCTGCAGCATCTGCAGCCAGGGACCCTGCGGCGAGTTGATCTGCTCGAAGAAGGTCAGCGTGTAGGGCGTCTGGCCTACCGACAACGCCTTCGCCACGTCCTGAACGAGCGGCTCGGCCTTGAAGTATTGATTGTCGGTCATGTCGGAGCGCGTGGTGAGGTTGAGGAGCTTGGCGTAACCCTCGACCTGAACTTCATCCGAAAGCAGGAACTTCATGAAGTCCACCGCGTCATCGACGCGCGTTGAGCCCTTCGGGATAACGACGAGGTCGCCGCCGATGAACGAGGCGTACTTGCCCGCCTCGAGACCCGGAAGCAGGCTGATGCCGAACTTGATATTCGGATTTTGGTCGCGGGCCAGCGTGATGTTGAAGTTGCCCGTGCCCATCATGCCAAGGTTGCCGGCGCCGAAGCGCTTGGCGAAGGTCTCGCCGTTCTCGGCGCGGGCGTCGTCATGCACGTTGCCGGACTTTGCCATCGAGCGCAGCCACTCGAGGACAGGCTTGAGGTTGTCGCCAACGAGGGGCTCGTCGCCCGGACCTGCCGTTTCGATCTTGACGCCGGAAGCCCAGAGCAGCGGGCCGACGGTGAAGATGTTGCAGCCGGCGCAGGAGCCGGGGAGGAAGTACCCTTTCACGTCGCCGCCGAGGGCGGTGATCTTGTCGGCGTATTCGCGGATCTCGGCAAGGCTCGTCGGCGGCTTGTTCGGGTCAAGCCCGGCCTTCTCGAAAAGGTCGGTGTTGTAGAATAGCGCCGACACGTCGGCGTAGAGCGGAACGCCGAAGAGCTTGCCTTCGTACGTCGCGACCGTCATGTGGCCCGGGCTCGCCGTTGTGAGTTCCGGCCAGTCCTTGATCTTGTCGGTAATGTCGACGAGCTGTCCCGCCTTCTCGAATTGCGGCGCGTAGATCAGATCCATGCCCATCAGATCGGGAACGTCACCGGAGGCGATTGCCTGGGCGAGTTTCGCGACCATTTCGGCGTGGGGGATGTAGGTGAGATTGATCTTGCGGTCCGGATTGGCCGCATTCCACATCTCGACGAGCTTATCGACCATGCCGGCGTTGCCGCCGCTCCGCTCCCACATCTGCAAGTCTTCGGCCAACGCCGGCGCCGACACCGCGAGCATCGCGGCTGCCGACAGGCCGACGGCCAGTCTGCTCAAGGTTTTTGAAACTTTCATGGGCTCCCTCCCTACAAGAGACGACTCGCCGACTGGTGTCGGTTCACTGTTGTTGCGCCCGCCGAACTGACCGGCGCGGCAAACCACCGGATGCTCGAGTTTCCGCTCGGCCGCGGAGCGCGCCGCCGACCCGCCTATATGCAGCGGAATCAGCAAACTCCCCTTTCTTATCAGCGACTTATCTGAACATAGGTCGCGTTTAGGAAAAGCTTTTCCTAGTCATTTGGAGCACGAATTTTTCGATCCGGCAAGAGGGCGTATGTGTGAAGCGCTCGGTTCGCGGCTCGCGAGGGCCTCGGGGGCCGACGGCTTCTTGTTCCAAGCGAAGCGCCCTATTGTCGGCACCTCACACTTCCTTCTCGACCGGTACGACGAGCGAGCCAATGCAGGTCCTGATCGTCGGCGGTGGCGTGATCGGCGCGTCCATCGCCTATTTCCTGAGCTGTCGCGGCGTCGAGCCGATCGTCATCGAACGGAAGGGGGTGGCTTGCGCGGCGTCGGGCAAATCCGGAGGATTTCTGGCGCTCGATTGGTGCGACGGCACTCCGCTTCAGTCGTTGGCGCGGCGTAGCTTCGCGCTTCACGCGAGCCTTGCCGATGAGGTCGGCGGCAATTGGGGCTATCGCCGCCTCACCACGTATAGCGGCTTCGCGAGCGCCCGGAGCGACTCTGCTGGCCACGGTGCCGGCCGCGCCCTCGCCTGGCTGGCGGATGGCGTGACCTTGGATCGCCGCCTGGGGTCAATTGCTACGACGGCGCAGGTTCATCCGGGCGCATTCACCGCAGCGATGATGCGCGCGGCGGAAGCGCGCGGCGCGAAGCTGCGCCTCGGGTCGGTCACCGGTCTCCTCCGCGCCGAGGACGGAGCGAGCGTGCGAGGTGTCGAGGTCAATGGTGAGATGATCGCGGCGGATGCCGTCGTCATCGCCATGGGACCCTGGTCGATCCTTGCCGCACGCTGGCTGCCGCTTCCGCGAATTTTCGGGCTGAAGGGGCACAGCCTCGTCTTCGAGACCGGCACCGCGGTGCCGGCCGAGGCTCTGTTTCTCGAATACCGGGAGAAGAGCGGCGCGGTGCATTCGCCCGAAGTGTTTCCCCGCACCGATGGCACGACCTATGTCTGCGGCATCTCCAGCGAAAGTCCGGTGCCGAACGACCCGGCCGACGTCGCGCCCGATCCCGGCGCAATCGAGCGGCTTCGGGCGATGTGCGAAAAACTGTCACCTGAGCTCGCCGCGGCGAAGATTCTCGCGCGGCAAGCCTGCTACCGCCCCGTCACCGAAGACGGCCTGCCGCTCATCGGTGCGGTCCCGGGCGTTGCGGGCGCCTATGTGGCGACCGGCCACAGCGTTTGGGGCATCCTCAACGCACCGGCGACCGGCGAGGCGATGGCGGAGCTGATCCTCGACGGCGCCGCGCGCACCGTCGACCTTTCGCCCTTCGACCCGCGGCGGCTTCGAGCGGTCGATCCGGCACGCGCCTCGGCCTGATCTCTCTCGGTCAACCGGCCGGGGCGAGGTCGCCGATCAAGGTCGGGAGACGCGCGTCATTGCCCAATGGATAGGTTCCTCAGCCGCCCGCTCTGAGCCGCTTCAGCGCCTTCGCCTGCATGCTGTTCGGATCCATCTGCATCAGCTCGATGCGGTTGCCGTCGGGATCCTCGATCCAGGCTTGCAGGTTGCCGTCGGCGCCGAGCTGCTTTTCGCGCTCGATCGGCACACCGGCCGCTGCGAGCTCTTCCAGCACTGCGTCGATGCTGGCGACCTCAAGGCAGATGTGATTCAAGCCGTTCGCGTCGCGCGGCGGCGCGCGGTCGCCTGCTGCCTCGGGAAAGAGCTCGATATATTGCGTGTCGGTGACACGCAGGTACATCAGCCACAGTTTTCCGTCGCGCTCGAGCCGGAACATCTCCTTGAGGCCGAGCTTGTCGCGATAGAAATCGAGCGTGCGGTCGATGTCCTTCACGCGGATTGCGATGTGTCCAATGCCGACGATGCTTTTCATGCCTTGCTCCTACACCTGATCAGCGGCGCGCCGAGACGCCGCTCCGGCTTCAATATCACGCCGAGCCGAGCTTCCAATCCGGTGTGGCGCGCCCCCATCGATGCGCTCACCGGCACTAGACACATGGTTGTGGTTTTCATTCGTGTAAGCACCGGTTGAAGCAGAGCATTTTCTGCCGTGAGCTTCGAACACCGGGGAATTATTTAGGACTTCCTCAACCTTTTGTTGCAGTATTACTGCACTCAATGAAAGAGCAGCAATCGCTTGCCTTGGGGTTGGCGCGGTGAACTGGCTTGTTTTCAGAATCCGCCCCGGTGCGGCACCGGGCATTCCCGCGCGAGCGGCGTTTTCGGCTGATTCATGATGGCGGCGCTGCCTCACCTCGTCGGCTCCATGGTGTCCAATCTGTTGATCCTGGTCGGTCTCACCTATCTGGTGAGCCGGCTTGCGGCAGCGCACCCGCCGGTTCGCACTACGTACCGTGGCGCCATTTTCGGTCTGGCGCTTGGCGCCGTCGCCGGCGTTCTGATGTTCGCTTCCGTCGAGGTGGCGGACGCGGCCTTCGTCGACCTGAGGTACGTCGTCATTCTCATGTCCGGCCTGCTGGGCGGACCGGTCGCGGCAATCCTGACGGCTACGATCGCGGCGCTCTTCCGCATCGAGATCGGCGGCGATGTGCTCGTTCCCACGATCGGGATTGTGGCAGCGGCTGCGCTCGGCGTCGGCGCGAAAATGCTTGGCGTCGGTTCCAGTTTGCGCGCGCTGCTCGTGCTTGGCGCGGGGCTGGCGGTGCTGTGGGGATTGACGCCGATGTTGGCGTACCTGCTCGGCTACCGCGATCTCGCAACGGCGCAGCACGTGTCGATGACAGTGTTGCCGCTCGCCGCGGTCTTTTTCCCGATCGGCGCCATCGCCATGGGCGGTCTGCTCAGATTCGAGGGTCGGCGCGCCGACCAAACAGCCGACCTCAAATCCGAGAACCAGTTACTCAGCGAGCGCGACGCGCGGTTCCGCACGGTGTTCGATCTCTCGAGCGTCGCCATGATTTGGACGTCGCAGGACAGCCGTATCGTTCGCGCCAATCGAAGAATGGCGGAGCTCGTCGGCTATACGGTCGATGAGCTGCAGACCATGCGCTACGAAGACCTGTTGGTTCCGGAGGACCATGAGGAATATTACCGGATTCGATCAGCGGCGGCGGCGACATGGGTGTCGCCGAAGGATCAGGAAAGGCGCTATTTGAGGAAGGACGGAGGCATCTTTTGGGGTCTCCGATCGGTAACCCGCGTAGAAACGGAGCCCAATGAGCCGGCCCACAAATTCGTGATGATTCAAGACATCACGGAGCGAAAGCAGGCGGAAAACCAGATCCGGTTCCAGGCCGAGCTTCTGGAATCCGTCGAGCAGGCGGTGATCGCCACCGACATGACCGGATCCGTCATCTTCTGGAACCGCTTCGCGGAAAAGCTCTTTTGCCGGCGGGCAACGTCGACCCTCGGTTCCCGCCTCGGCTCGATCGTTCCTTCGATCGCGGGCCAATTCGAGCCGAGCCAGATCGCGTTGCGCCTAAATTCCGGCAAGAGCTGGTCGGGCGAGTTTTCGGTGCGGCGCGGGGATGGCTCGATCATCCTCGCCCAGATTACGAATTCGCCGGTAAGGGACGGCGACGGGAAGATGATCGGAATCGTCGCAGTCGCAACCGACGTCACCGAGGAGAAGCACTCGCGGCGTACGCTTCTGGAAGAGCAGCGCGTGCTCGCGGTCCTCAACCGCACGGCCGCGAAACTCAACGCCGAATTGGACCTGACGGCGCTCTTGCAAGCGGTCACGGACGCCGGCATCGAATTGACCGGCGCCGAGTTCGGCGCCCTCTTCTCCGGCAGGAGGTCGGCCCAGGACGACCATTTCGAACTCTACGCGCTCTCCGGAATCAACCGCCAATCCTTCGACGCTCTTCCGTTGCCGCGGGAAATGGGCGTGGTCGGCCCAATTCTCAAAGGCGAGGGCATCTTCCGCTGGGCCGACGTCAGCAAAGACCCGAAGTACTCGGAGGCAATCGCTGGTCATGCGCTCCGGGAGGGCGCGTCGCTGGTCCGCAGCTACCTCGCGGTTCCTCTCGTCTCGCGTTCGGGGGTCGTGATCGGCGCGCTGTTCCTCTGCCACGGGCAGGCGGGCGTCTTCACGGAACGGTCCGAGCGGATCATGGAAGGCATCGCCTCGCACGCTTCCATCGCGATCGAAAAGGCAAATCTCTTCCAGGCTGCCCATCAGGAAATCGAGACGCGCAAGAAGGTGGAAGAATCGCTGAACAAGAGCAAGGCGCGCTTCCGCGACTTCGCAGAGGTGGGATCGGACCTCTTGTGGGAGACCGACGAGCGGTTTCGCGTCACCTCAATCGTCGGAGATTCGCGAGCGGTCTTCGGCCTCGCGGAAGAGGAGCTGATGGGAAAGACCGCCTGGGAATTCGCCAAGGCGGACGTTTCAGCGGTGGACTGGAAGCAACACATCGCCGACCATGAGACGAGGCAGCCGTTTCGAAATTTCGAATATCAGATCGTCGACCGCAACGGCGCCATGCGCTGGATTTCGACGAACGGCCGGCCCTATTTCGACCAACACCGGAACCTCCTCGGCTTCCGCGGCTCCTCCACGAACATAGCCGCGCGCAAGCACGCGGAGGCGAAGCTGGCGGCAAGCGCGCGCCAGCAGCAATCCGCCGCGGTTCTGAGCCAGCTCGCCTTGCAGGGCGTACCGCGCGACGACCTCTATCAGGTCGCGATCGAGCTGGTCGCGCGGACACTCGCGGTCGAGCTGGTCGGCATCCTCGAGCTCTCCGCCGACAAGCGGGTCTTGCGCCTGCGCGCCGGCAGCGGATGGCCCTCGCAATCCGTCAATATCCGCGCCGTCCCGCTCGACTACTGCCCGCCGCTGGCGCGCGGGATTGCCTCGGACGTTCCCGTGCATTTCTCGCGGCGCAATTTCAACCTGATCCCGGGCCTGCAAAACGACAAGGGTTCCGGCGTGGCCCTCCCGATCGGCGAGAAGGCCGCGCGGATCGGCGTCCTCGTCGTCTGCTCGGATGGATTCAGAGCCTTCAGCGAGAGCGACATCAACTTCCTTCGAGCCATCGCGTTCGTGCTGGCCGCCGATGCGGAGCAGCGGAAGGCGGAAGCGACGTTGCGGCTCAGGGACCGCGCGCTAGAGGCGATCGGCGAGGGGATCATGATCACCGACGCGGCCGAGTTCGACAACCCGGTCATCTACGTCAATCCCGCCTTCGAGCGGCTCACAGGCTATACGAAGGACGAGGCCGCGGGGCGCAATGCGCGATTCCTGCAGGGCGCCGAGACCGACCGGAACACCATCCAGACCATCCGCACCTCGGTTGAGAACGAAGCGGCGTTCCGCGGCTCGGTCCTCAACTATCGAAAGGACGGCACGCCCTTCTGGAACGGCCTGACGATCTCTCCGATATGCGATTCGAACGGAACCACGTCGTACTTCGTCGGCATTCTCTCCGACGAGACTGAGCGTATCCAGCTGGCGTCTCAGTTGAGGCAGGCGCAGAAGATGGAATCGCTCGGGCACCTGACCGGCGGCGTGGCGCACGATTTCAACAATCTCCTGGCGGTGATCCTCGGCAATTCGGAGATACTGTTCGAGGAGATCACCGACCCGGATCTCAAGGCCACGGCCGAGCTGGTAATGACGACCGCCGAAAAAGGAGCGGATCTGACGCAGCGTCTTCTCGCCTTCGGACGACGGCAGGCTCTCCACCCCGAACCGCTCGAGGTCGGCTCTGTGATCGGATCATTGTCCGACATGCTCAGTCGTACGCTCGGTAACCAGGTCACCCTGGAAACGCGCTCGGCGGCGGAGCAGCCGGCCTATGTGGACCGGGGCCTTTTCGAGTCGGCGATTCTCAATCTCGCCCTGAACGCCCGCGACGCCATGCCGAGTGGCGGCCTTCTTACCATCGCGACGGATGTGGTCCAATGCGCCGAAGGTCTCGCCGGCGGTCTCCTCCCCGGCGCCTATGTCCGGGTTACAGTCACCGATACCGGCGACGGCATGCCAGAGGATGTTCTCGACCGCGCCTTCGATCCGTTCTTCACGACGAAGGGCGTCGGCAAGGGCTCAGGTATGGGCCTTTCGATGGTCTACGGTTTCGCCAAGCAATCCGGCGGCCACGTCAGCATTGAGAGCACGATCGGGCAGGGCACGTCGGTGCACCTCTATCTTCCCGTGTCGTCCGGCTCCGAAATCTCGCAGTCGGTCGAGGCGCGCCCGGCTCTACCCTCCGCTGGCGGCAAAGAACGTATCCTGCTCGTCGAGGACGAGCCCCTCGTGCGCCGTTTCGTCTCCAACCAGCTCTCAGGCCTCGGCTATTCCGTCCTTGAGGCGGAGGCCGGGAGCGCGGCGTTGGATATCCTGCGATCGGAGCCGAAGATCGATCTCTTGTTCACTGACCTCTTGATGCCGGGCGGGATCAGCGGCTTCGATCTGGTGAAGAGCGCGCGCGAGTTCCTGCCGGATCTCAAGGTGCTCTTGACGACCGGCTACGCGGCCGAAGCTGACAGTATGCTTGCCGACGTCAAGGAGCCGATCCTCAAGAAGCCCTACAAGAAGCAGCAACTCGCCCAGGCGCTGCGGAGCGTGCTCGAGCAGACGGCCTGATCGGCGTTGCCCGGGGCGGGTCGCGGGCCCGTCTCTATCGGCCGCGGGCTCGCGGAACGATCGGCGAGCGCTGTCCGTATCAGCTACGGACACGCAACTGTTAAGATTTTTCTGGAAGGATACTCCCAACAGGCGGGGACGATTGCATTCGACAGTCCACGCTCGAAGAAGATCCGACGGAGGTAGTCGTGTACGAACAGAGTCAGCAAGCGGCCGTGGTGGGTGCTGTGCAGGCGCCTACTCAAATTCAGAGCTATTGTTTCGTTGTCGATGACGATGATGGGATCTGCAAGGCGCTCTCCTTCACGTTGCGGAAGCTCGGCTTCGGCACTGCTGACATCGCCACTCCCGCGGCCTTGGACGCGGCGCTGGCCGAGCGCAGCCCAGTGCTGATCTTTCTCGACCTCGGACTTGGCCAATCGGGCGCTTTGGACGTGCTTCCGATCCTGGCGCGGCACGGCTACGAGGGCCACGTTCAGCTGATGAGCGGGCGGAGCCAGAGCGTGCTCGACGAGGTGGTCGCGGCAGGTGAGCGGCAGGGGCTCAAGATGCTGCCGGCTTTGATGAAACCGTTCCGAATGGGAGTGGTCAGGGATCTCGTCGCCATCCTTGGCCTGGCGTCGCCGGCCAGTACGCCTTCGACCTGAGGCGACGCAGGTCAGGAAATCCCCGCCGACGCTTGAATTCCGGGCGAGCCAGCTTGGCCGCGGCAGCCCCTACCCACCACGCGGCTACGTGACTGATTTGCCATGTATTTTTCTGATTCCCCCGGAATTTTCACAACAGTGTGTGGTCCCGCTTTGTCTCACAGCCATAACCGAAAATTAGGGATTCGACGTTGTACTGCTCAATGGGCTGGACATTACTTGTTTGTCTCGGGAACGGGCCGTCCTGGCTGACAAATTTCTCCGCCCAAACGTTTTGGGGGAACAGATCGGGATGCCGCGAGGCGAGTTTGCGACGTTTGGCAACCAACCTTCGGTGAGGCGCTCCGCCCTCGCGGCACCAGCGCCGATCTCGCCGGACGCGGCCGGCCGGCCTGTAGCGCCGGAGGTCGAGTTCCCCCTCAACCCTTTTCTACGCATCTTGCTGGTTGAGGAAGACCCGCAGATAGCCGAGAGGATTTCGGTGCTTCTCCAGGGCACATTCGGCGATAGCTGCGCGCGGGATTGGATTAGTGATCCCGGCCAGGCGGCCGAGCTCATGCAGAAGAACCTGCACGACCTTTATCTTCTTGCCGAGGGCCGCGCGGCGAACGAAACCTCCGACATCATCCGCTCTAGCACTCGCTCCGGCTGCAACGGGGCTATCATCGTACTTGCGACGCATCCCGATACCGATTCAGATCTCCGAGCGGTGGGCGCCGGCGCAGCGGACTACATTCCGTTGGAGAACTTGACCGCCGACCTCTTGGAGCGATCCGTCGGCCATGCGCTTGTCCGTCAGCAGAGTATCGTTCGCACGCGTCAGGAAATCGAAGGCCTCACCACCGAGAAGACCCGGCTCAATCTGTTGCGCGACGCAAATCACCGCTTCGTCGAGAACGCCTGTCACGATTTCCGCTCGCCGCTGACGGTCATCAAGGAATTCGCCGCGATCATCGCAGAGGGCCTTGCCGGAGAGGTCAACGAGGAGCAGTCCGAGTTCCTCGAGATCATCCTGACCCGCGTCGATCATCTGAGCCACATGGTCGACGGAATCCTCGATGCAAGCCGGCTGGAATCCGACCTGATCGGCGTCAGGCGCGAGGAGCATCCGGTGGCGAAGCTCATCGAGCATGCCCGGAAGACGCTCGAACAGCGGGCTGCGGCGCATAAGGTCCAAATCGAGTTCGCCGTTCCCGACGCGCTTCCCAACGTCTTTGCCGATGCCGAAAGCATCGGCCGGGTGATCGTCAATCTCGGCGCCAACGCTTGTAAATACGCCGGCGAGAACAGCAAGATCCGGGTCTGGGCACGCTACAATTCTGAAGACCGGGACGTAACGATCGGGGTCACCGACAACGGCCCCGGTATCGCGCCCGAACACGTCAAGCTGATCTTCGACCGGTTCCAGCAGATCCCCGACGACAACGCTTCGCAGAAGGATGGATTTGGCTTGGGGCTCCACATTTCGAGCGAGCTCGTGCGCGTCAATTTCGGTACCTTGACGGTCGAGAGCGCACCGAAAAAGGGCAGCACCTTCGCTTTCACTCTTCCGGTTTTCGACGTGAATTCGCTCATTCCGCTTCACTTCAGCTTTCTGAGGACGGCGCGGCAAAGCTTTCAGAAGGTATCGATCGCCATGGCGTCCGTTGCCGCGGGGGCCGACGGCGCCGCGCTTGTCGATGTCGAGCGCTACCTCAACCGGCAGCTTCGCTCGTACGACCTGTTGCTGCGCCTTCGCGAAGGTAACTGGCTCGTCTGCGCGGCCGGCGACGCAGACGAGCTGACGAAGATCACCGAGCGAATTCTCAACACCTATGCCGAGATCAATCGCAACCGCCCGGAGGGCCGGCTTCCGGAAATTCGTTTCCGCCCAATTGGAACTTGGACCTTGTCCAGCCGCCCGGAGGGCCTGACCGACGCCATTCGTGGAGCCTTTGCGCTCAGCCCGGAAGGGCACGAGCTTCACTAGACGGACCGGCCGCAAGATAGCAGCCGCCGCGGAGGAAATTCGAACGTGTCAGAGTCGCGTGTCCTGATCGTTGATGACGACCGAGAGATCGCGCGGGCGGTTGGGCTCAGGCTCAGCCATGCGGGCTTCAAGCCGATCACGGCGTTCAACGGGCAGGAGGGTCTCGCGATCGCCCAAAGCGACCCGCCCGACGCGATCATCCTCGATCTTCGGATGCCTGTGATGGATGGTTTCGCGTTGCTGGAGCGCCTGCAGAACTCCGTTCACACGCGGAATATCCCGGCCATCATCCTGTCGGCCGACGCCGCCGACAAAGCTCGCCTGAAGGCGCTGCGCGCTGGCGCCAACTATTTCGTCGAGAAGCCTTACAAGGCCCAAGACCTCATCGATGCCCTCATCATAACCCTCGAGCGCCGACAGTCCCAAACCCTTCCCTTTGAACCGCGGGAGCGAAATACCATGTCTGCAACAGCATCAGCGCCAGCTCTAGACACAAACCGGAAGGTGTTGATCGCCGACGACGATCCAGCCGTGGTTCGGGCGCTTTCCGTGCGCTGCAAGAAGCTCGGCCTGGAGGTCGAAACCGCGGAGAACGGGCTGCAGGCTATTCTCAAGGCCTCACGCAATCCGCCGCGGCTTCTCATTCTAGACATCAACATGCCCGAGGCCGACGGCTTCCGCGTCTGCGAATGGCTGCTCGATCCGCAACGGCCGCCTGTCGACGTGGTGATGCTGACCGGCCGCAACGATTCAGACACGCTGGCGCGCTGCGATTCCCTTGGTGCTTTCTATGTGCCCAAGAACCACGATACCTGGGACACCATCAAGTCGATCATAGGGGAGATCCTCGACATCGACGAAACCGCGCTCGAAAAGGCAACCCCGCCGAGGCACTTTGGCCGCGAGGACACCATGGTTCGCGAGAAGCGGAACAAGGTGCTGATCGTCGAGGACGATGCCGATCTCGCGGAGGCGCTCGCGCGGCGTCTCAAGAAATGCGGCGCCGAGACGATGATCGCCTCCAATGGCGTCGAGGCCTACCGCATGGCCCTCAAGGAGCTGCCCGATGCGATCATCGCCGACTATGTGATGCCCGAAGGCGGCGGTCATTATTTGCTTTGGCGGTTGAAGAGCACCGAATCGACCAAGCACATTCCGATCATCATGATCACCGGGCAAACCTTCGAGGCCGGAACGGAGCATTCGATGGGCCGGGAGACCATGGGCCGCAGCGGCGCCGTGAAGTTCTTCCGCAAGCCGCTCGATACCGACGCGTTGTTCCGCGAGCTTTCGCAGCACTGCGCGATTCAGTATTCGCCGCACTGATCGGGGCGCCGGCAAGGGCACTTTCGTAGCCACGGACCTCGCCGCGGCGCGATCCGTGAGCGGCCGGATACCGGCCGCCTGGCGGCCATCGGAGGGCTATTCGGCCTGTTCGGCGGTCCGCTCGATGAGCTTGCCGACGCTCATCGGACGTCCGAAGAGGTATCCTTGGCCAAGATTGCAGCCCAGGCGGATGAGGGCGTTCCAGTCGGTGGCGGTCTCGATCCCCTCCGCTACGCAATTGACGCCTGAGGCGCGCGCGAGGTCGACGATGCTCTGGCAGATGCTCGCGTTCAGCGGGTCCGTCGCGCAGTTCTGGACGTAGCTCTTGTCGAGCTTGATCTCGGAGAACGGAAACTGCTTCAACCGGGCAAATGACGAATAGCCTGAGCCAAAGTCGTCGATGGCCAATGTGACGTTGTAGATCCGCAACTGGACTGCCGCCTCGGAGACCGCGTCGAATTCCTGAACAGCCTCGTCCTCGGTCACCTCGATGATGAGGCCGGGCCATTTTGGGTTCCGCGGGCGAAATTCGCGGACAAGCGTGACGAGGCCCGCATTGATCAAGGCCGGGACCGGCGCGTTGACAGCAAGATGCAGATTGCGTCCGGCGCTGGCCATCACCTCCCAGTCGAGAAAAGCCTTCTTGATGACGAATTCAGTCAGCTTGTTCAGAGCGGCATCGGTCGCGCTCGGCAGAAAGGATTGCGGTCCAAGAATGCCGTGAACGGGATGGTTGATGCGCGCCAACCCCTCCGCTCCCACGACGCGGTTCCGCACAAGATCGACTTTTGGCTGATACGCCATGTCGAGCCAATGCGCCTCGAGCGCCTCGGCGAGGTCGACGCGCGTCACCGGATCCGGCGAATGCACTGCCGGCGCGACAGGCGATTCCCGCGACTGCTGCCTGGGTGGTGCGGAGGCATCGTCTCCACCGCCGGTGAAGATCCGCCTGAGATGCTCAGATCGAAACGGCTTCTGCAGAGGGTCGAGCATCTTCAGGCCGTGCCGCTCGCCGATCGCCTTGATGTTCTTCAAGAGATCTGGATCTTTCCCGCTGATCAGCTGCACGGCGCCGGCGAAGCTCCCCTGGCGCAGTACGCGGATCCCGTCGATCGCATCCGATCGATCAAGAGCCACATCGAGGAAAACGATCGCGGGATGTGGCGCCTCCAATGCGCCCGCCAATGCGTCGGCGCTGGACAGGCTGAGGCTGGTCACGCCGATCTTGGAAAGCACGCGCGAGATCAACGCACAAATGTCGGGGTCATCGTCGATGACCACGCACTCGTAGCGATTCTCCGCGGCGGCCGGTGCAAGCGAATTCATACTCTCGCCAACGCGATTGCTCCGTCCACGCGCATAAGCGCGAGGCACTCGTGGATATCGGCCACTTCGGAGCCTCCGGGGAAAGGATGCCCGGCCCCAGGTTAAGAATCTGTTTCGCGCGCGATCACCGGTTGAAGATTCAGTGATCGGCCGCTTAGGCTTCAATTAGACCGAGCGGTAGCGCGGCGAGCAAGTTTCCCGCCCGTAGTCCACTTCACTCGATGATCGACTGAGTTTGGATTGGGCGGCCCTGCGGCCACGAGTCAGCTCAATGCTGGGCAGCCTGGCGCGCGGCGCAAGCCGGCCCATAGCCGCGCATATAGTGGAGCTCCGGCCGGTAGCGCGGCGTGACGAGGCTGCGAACGCCCCTCGGAATGGCCTGAATGATCTTGCGAAACATCTTCGTGCGCGTTGCGATAACGCTTCCCCATGCGGCCGCATTCACAGCCATTCATTGCATGCTGGCGCTATAGCGGGATTGTGTTGCGCGATGCTTACGCAAAGCACCGAAAAAGGTTTCCAGGCTGAAATAGTTCGATTGTGGTACGCGCGATACGCCGAGCGCGGCGATTCTCAGCGCGTCCAAGCAAGCGGCGGCCCGAAAACCTCGCGGCAGCGCAGGCTCTCGTACCAGCCCTTATTGGCCTCCTTGAGGAGAATGGCGCTGATCGCACCGTCCGGATAGGTGTAGATCCGCACCGCGCATTCCAGATTTGTCATGTATTTGCGCAGTGAGTAGCCTTTCCACCAGGCTGTGTTCCCGATCAGCTCCGAATCCGTGTGGCCGGGGATGTAGGCGCTGTTTCGCCCGGTGTACCAGAGATACACGGTGCCGCCGTCCGCGAGCTTGTGCTTGGAGACCGGCGCGCCCCATTCAAGGAAGAACGCGTCCGCCTGGACCCCGTAATAACGGGATCTGAAAGCAAGCGGAGTCGGCGGCGCGAGGCAGCCCCCAAGCAGGACGACGAGCAAAACGGGAACCGCCCACCTGAGCATATCGCCCCTCATCACGGTGATTCGCAGCTTCGCGACGGAAGCGGGCTAGATCAAGGGCGTTTCCGTTGGGGACCCTACATTCATCGGGAAAAGTCTCGGCCGGGCGACCCGATGGTGCAAGCCGGCTTAGGAGCATTGTCTCGCGAACGCCCTTGCCCTAGCTATCGGCGCATGGCGGTCTCGCACGCGAAGACGTCCGGCCGCGGTTCCGGTCACGATGTCGGCAGCGGATTCGCGGAGCTGCTCGGGCGCTGGCGCGGCGGCGGCCGCGGAAGCCCGCCCATCGTCATGGGCGTCGTCAACGTCACGCCCGATTCATTCTCCGACGGCGGGCACTTCCTGGCGCGCGACGCCGCCGTGGCACATGGCGAAAGGCTGGTGCGCGAGGGCGCGGCCATTCTCGACGTCGGCGGGGAATCGACCCGCAAGGATGCCTCGGCGGTCAGCGCGGACGAAGAGCTGCGGCGTATCCTCCCCGTCATCGAATCGCTGCGGAAGACCGGAGTCCTCATCTCAGTCGATACGATGAAGTCGGCGGTGGCCGAGGCGGCGCTCGAAGCCGGAGCGGCGATCGTCAACGACATTCGCGGGCTGCAGGGCGATCCCGACATGGCCGCAATCGTCGCCGGCTTCGGCGCCGGCGTGATCGTCATGCACAATCCCGGCTTGCTCGGTTCCGCCATTCCGATTGACGGCGATCCGGTCGAGGCCTGCCTCGCCTATTTCGAGCAGAGCCTCGGCGTCGCGCGCCGCGCCGGCATAAGCGAGGATCGAATCGTGCTCGATCCGGGCTTTGGTTTCGGCAAGTCGCCGGAGCAGAATCTGGAGCTCCTCGCGCGCTTCTCCGAGCTCAACCGGCTCGGCTTTCCGCTTCTCGCCGGAACCTCGCGGAAATCCTTCATCGGCAAAGTGACCGGACGGGACAATCCGGACCGCCTGATCGGGACGCTCGTCACCAATGTCGTCACCGCGCTCGCCGGTGCTGCCATCGTGCGCGTCCACGATGTCGCCGAGCATGTAGAGGCCATGCGGATGGCGGCGGCGATCCGCGGGACGGACCACACGGGCGCGGCGCCGGAGGCGACCGCATGACAAGCGCGGTCCTCGGCCTCGGCGGCAATATCGGCGACAGCCGCAAGCTCATCGCCGCGGCGATCGACCGCCTGGCCGCACATCACGGGATCGAGGTGGAAGCGGTCTCCGCGCTTTATCTGACTCCACCCTGGGGCAAGATCGACCAGCCAGCTTTCCTCAACGCCGCCGTACGCATCGAGACCACGCTTGCACCACGCGCGCTCCTGCAAGCGGCTCTCGACGTGGAGCGAAAACTCGGCCGGGAAAGGACCGAACGCTGGGGCCCGCGCCGGATCGACATCGACATCTTGCTATTCGGCACGGTCGAGATCGACGAGCCGGGCCTGCATGTTCCCCATCCGCGGCTGACGGAGCGCGCCTTCGCGTTGGCGCCGCTCGTCGACGTCATGCCGGATTCTGAATTCGCGGGGAGGCCGGCAAGGGATTGGCTAAAACTCAGCGACACCACGGGAATGCAGCGTCTCGCCGAGCCAGGCTGGCACAAATCGGCGTGACCGGCGCGGCGCGGGCGGCGGATCGCAGGTCAGGAATCGTATTTGATATAGGCGAAGCGCGGATCGTTGGGTGTTCCCTCGAGCGCGCCGCCTTCCTTCCCCGGCTGCCACGAAACCACCTCCTCGATCTTCTTGGCGAGCGCGAAGTCCTTATCGGTGATGCCCTTCGCCGCGTGGTTCTGCAGCAGCACCTCGACCAAGGCGTAGGACGCTCTGATGTCGGGATGGTGCCAGGCGGCCTCGGCGAGGTGCCCGACGGCGTTGATCACCATCAGCGTTCCCTTCCAGCCCGCTGTCTTGTATTTCCGCCCGATATATCCATTCGCCAGGTACCAGTGCGGCAGCTCCTTCTTGAGTCGCTCCTCGACCTCGGCGTCGGTGTAGGTCCGCTCGGCCCGTCGCTCGCTCATGGTCGGTCGTCCTCCCGAGTCCTGGCCAAAGCCGAAAGGCCGCCATCATGATGGAAGGACGCAGGTTCGGATACAATACGCCTCGATGGCGAGGTTCAGGGCGCTCGCCTTGACCTGCGGGGCAGCGCTCGGGCACGGAGAAAGGATGCGCGGAGTTCTCTTCGACAAGGACGGCACGCTTCTCGACTTCGAGGCAAGCTGGTCGGGCGTCTACCGGGATCTCTGCCTCGACCTTGCGAGTGGCGACGCGGCCGTGGCTCAGTCCATGCTTATCGCGGGGGGCCTGGACGCTGAGACGGGTCGCTTCCGTTCCGGAGGCGCGCTTGCGGCGGGAAACACCATCGACATCGTCCGCATCTGGTTTCCGGCGCTTGCAGGCGCGGAGGAGCGCGCGATGGTGGAGCGCATCGACCGTGTCTTCCATGTGAATGGCATAACCTGCTCGGTCCCGGTTCCGGGTCTTCGCCCGACTCTCGCCGAGCTGGCGGAAGCCGGCCTCGCCATGGGTGTCGCCACCAGTGACGGGACGGCGGCGGCGCGGGCGGCGATCGCCGCGCTCGGGCTCGAAAACTACCTGCCGCATGTCTTCGGCTACGATTCGGTGCCGCAGCCGAAGCCGGCGCCCGACATCGTGCACGCCTTTTCCGAAGCGATCGCCGTTCCACCCAAGGAAATCGTGGTGATCGGCGACAATCCTCACGATATTGAAATGGCGCGAAGCGCCGGCGCCGGTGCCGCGATCGGCGTGCTCACAGGCAACAGCGGACGCGAGGATCTCGCGCCGCTCGCCGATGCCGTGCTCGAAAGCGTGTGCGACCTGCCCGCCTGGCTTCGCGCCAGAGCATGATCCCGAAAAGCGGAAACCGCTTTCGGAAAAGATCATGCTTGGCCAAATTCGCGCCGCAACTGAGCGCTCGGCAGGGACATTAGAATCGATCCCCCAGGCGCCCTTGCCAGATCGCTAACGTAACCAAAGAACGGCGCAGCCAGGAAGCCAGCGGGAGCGGCGGAATTGGGATTTCGGTGAATACCGAAATCCGCTCCGTTCGGCCTTGCACCGCCTCCGCCAGGAGCTTGCCCAGGAACGGCGCGAGCGCGACGC
>CAYTTC010000001.1:115886-120098 GCA_964440525.1 uncultured Propylenella sp.
CGGCCTTGCACCGCCTCCGCCAGGAGCTTGCCCAGGAACGGCGCGAGCGCGACGCCCTGCCCCGAATAGCCGCCTGCCGCCCAGACATCCGGGGCGATCTCCCGCACATAGGGAAGGCGCGGCGCGGTCACCGAGACGATGCCGCCCCAGCCGTGCGCGATCTCGGTTTTCGCAAGCTGCGGATAGATTTCGAGAAGATGCGGCCGCACGAACGACCGCACGTCGGCGGGGATTTTCCCGGCATTGCTCTCGCCGCCGCCGAAGACCAGCCGGCCGTCCGCGGTTTTTCGCCAGTAGCGAACGACGAAGCGGCTGTCCGCCGCGGACTGGCCGCCGGGAAGAATGGCGTCGCCAGCGGGGCCGAGCGGCTCGGTCACGACAACGAAGCTGTTGATGCCGACCATGCGCCGGCGGGTGATCTGCTCGAAGTCTCCGGAGCGTCCGTCGGTCGCCACGATGACACGGTCGGCACGGATTTCTCCACGCGGCGTCTTCACGATCGGACCGGCGCCGAGCGAGACGGCCGGCGTATTCTCGTGAACCACCGCGCCGAGGCTAGTGGCGGCGCGCGCGAGGCCAAGGGAAAACCGGTAGGGATCGAGATGGCCGCCGCCGCGGTCATGAATTCCTCCGAAGAAGCGTTCCGTGCCGAGCGCTGCGATCGTCTCGGCTCTATCGAGAAGGCTCGCCTGATCGTAGCCGAAGCGCTGCGAGAGCACCTCCACGAGCTCGGCCGCATCCGGAAGAAGCGACTTCTTGTGCAGCGTCTCGATCACACCGGGACGGAGGTCGCAGGCTATGGCGTGGCGGACGACAAGCCCGCGGATCAACGCCTTCGCCTCCTCCGCCATCTCCCAAAAAATCTTGGCGCGCTCGAAGCCAAAACGCTTCTCCAGCCAGATCACGTCGCGGCGGAGGCCGGAATGGATCTGGCCGCCGTTCCGCCCCGAGGCGCCGCTCGCGACGCTGTTTGCCTCGATGAGCACGACGTCGGCGCCAGCTTCGGCCAGATGCAGTGCGGCGGAAAGGCCGGTGAATCCGCCGCCTACGACACAAACATCGGCCCGTCTGGATTCCAAGAGCGGGGAATACTCAGGCACATCCCCCGCCGAAAGCCGGAAGAAGGACGGCGGCAGAGCGCGCGCCAAAGCCGGACCCTAGACGCTCAAAAGCAGATATTCGCGCTCCCAGGGGCTGATCACGCCCATGAAAGTCTCGTACTCGGTTTCCTTGATGGCCCGATAGGTGCGCACGAACGCCGCACCGAAAATCTCGACCAGCTCGGGCGTGACCTCAAGCAGCCTTACCGCGTCGAGGATCGAGCGCGGCAGCGCGAAGGCCGGGTCATGGCTGGCGCTCTCGATCGGACGGTCGGGCTTCAGCTCCTTCACCAAACCGAGATAGCCGCAGGCGAGCGAGGCGGCGATGGCGAGGTAGGGATTGGCGTCGGAGGAGGGAACCCGGTTTTCGACGCGCCGGTTCTCAGGGTCGGAGAGCGGCACGCGGAGCCCGACGGTCCGATTGTCGTAGCCCCAGCGCACGTTGATCGGGGCGCTCGTGTTCCTGACCAGCCGGCGGTAGGAGTTCACGTAGGGCGCCAGCATGCACATGACGCGCGGCAGGTAGTTCTGCATCCCGGCGATGTAGTTCAGAAATCTCGGTTCCAGCACATTCACGCCGCCGTCGGCGAAGATGTTGCGGCCGGTCATGGCGTCGGTCACCGAGTGGTGGATGTGCATGGCCGAGCCCGGCTCGGTGGCGATGGGCTTGGCCATGAAGGTCGCGTACATTTTGTGACGGAGCGCCGCCTCGCGGATCGTGCGCTTGAACAAAAACACCTGGTCGGCGAGCTCGACCGGGTCGCCGTGGCGCAGGTTGATCTCCATCTGCGCGGTGCCGTCTTCGTGGTTCAGCGTGTCGATCTCCAGCCCCTGCGCCTCGGAGAATCGGTAGATGTCGTCGAACAACTCCTCGAACTCGTTCACCGCCGTGATCGAATAGGCCTGACGGGCGCGCTCCGGCCGGCCGGAGCGTCCGATCGGCGGCTCGAGCGGATAGTCCGGATCGATGTTCGGCTTGACGAGATAGAATTCCATCTCCGGCGCCACCACCGGCTTCAAGCCGAGGTCAGCGTAGAGCTTGACGATCCGCTTCAGCACATTGCGCGGCGCGATCTCGAAGGGTGTCCCGTCCTTATGAAAAGCGTCGTGGATCACCTGCGCGGTCGGATCGCTGGCCCACGGGATGACCGCAAGCGTGGCGAAATCCGGCTTGAAGATGAGGTCGCTGTCGGTGAGGCCCTCGATGAAGGCCTCTTCCTCCTCCGGATATTCGCCGGTGATGGTCTGGGTGAACATCGAGGCCGGCAGCGTCATCGGATTGCCGCTGAAGAATTTTTCCGTCGGCATCAGTTTTCCGCGCGCCACCCCGGCCTGATCCGGGATGATGCACTCGACGTCATCGATGCGGCGCTCGCGGCACCACTTTCGGGCGGCGGCCTCGTCGGCAACCCCGCGGGCGGCTTGCGGAATCTCGTCCGGTATTTCGGCTTTTGCACTCATTCCCGATACTTAGCCGGTTTCACGGCTTTCGCGAAGCCGCGACGCGCGGGACGGCTAATCCAGCGTGCGGCGGAAGCGCAGGATCGCGAGCGTTCCGATGACCAGGAGGAAAACCACGACCGGCCAGAGGTGCGGCAGCGTGTCGAGGGCGCCGTTCCCCTTCAGCATGATGCCGCGGACGGCGCGCAGGAAATGCGTGAGCGGCAGGACCTGGCCGATCGCCTGCGCCCAGGCCGGCATGCCGCGGAACGGGAACATGAAGCCGGAGAGCAGGATCGAGGGGAGGAAATAGAAGAACGTCATCTGCATCGCCTGCATCTGCGTGCGGGCGAGCGTGGAGAAGGTGTAGCCGAGCGTCACATTCGAAGCGATGAAGAGAAGCACGGCGCAGAGGAGGAGCGTCAGCGAGCCTTCCATCGGCACCGAGAAGAGCAGGAAGGCGGCCGAGAGGATGACCAGAATCTGCAGCAAGCCGAGGCCGACATAGGGCAGGATTTTTCCGATCATGATGTCGACCGGGCGGACCGGCATGGCGAGAAGATTCTCCATCGTCCCGCGCTCGATCTCGCGCGTCAGCGCGAGCGCCGTCATCAGCGTGGTGGTGAGGGTCAGGATCACGCCGATCAGGCCGGGCACGATGTTGTAGGAGGTGACGCCTTCCGGATTGTAGAGGCGGTGCACGACGACCTCAGCGCCTCCCGTGGCCTGCGGGCGAGCCGACGGGCCGTCGAGGGATGCGGCGACGGCGCGGCGCACGATCTCTGGCATGGCGCCGATGGCGTTGACCGAGGCGGCCGGGTCGGTGGCATCGGCCTCGACCACGATCTGGGCATTTCTGCCGCGGGCAAGATCGCTGTGAAAGTCCGTCGGCACGGTGACGACGAAGGCGAGCCTGCCCAGAGCCAGCGCATCGCGCGCTTCCGCCTCGGACAAGTCCCCTTCGATCTCGAAATATCCGGAAGTCTGCATGCCGGCGACGATGGCGCGCGCGGCGGGCCCGGAATCGGCCATGACGATGCCGGTCGGCAGATGCTTCGGATCGCTGTTGATGGCATAGCCGAAAAGCACGAGCTGGATGATCGGGATGCCGACGATCATGGCGAAGGTCAGCCGGTCGCGCCGCATCTGGATCACCTCCTTCAGCAGGACGGCGCGAATTCGCTGAGCGGCGGAAGCGGGCGTCATCTCAAGCGTTCCCGCCGGCTTGCGCCTCGCTCATGAGGCGGATGAAGACATCCTCAAGCGTCGTTTCGCCCGCCGCCACTTCGACCGGAAATTTTCGCGCGATCTCGTCAACGCTTTGCCGTAGCGCTTGAGGGTCGGAGCCGACAACGTGCAAATCCTCGCCGAAGGCGGCGACCTGCTCCACTCCCGGCATGCCGGCAAGCGCCCGGGCCGCCGCGGCCGCGCCGCGCCCGGTGACGACGTACGTGCCGAGGCCAGACTCTGCGATAATCTCCTCGGTGGTCCCGCGCGCGACGATGGCACCGTAGGCGATATAGACGATGCGGTGGCAGCGTTCGGCGTCGTCCATGTAGTGGGTGGAGACGAGCACGGTCAGGCCGTCCTCGGCAAGGCGGTGGATCTCGTCCCAGAATTCTCTGCGCGCTTTCGGATCGACGCCGGCGGTCGGCTCGTCGAGGAGGAGGAG
>CAYTTC010000001.1:120198-138056 GCA_964440525.1 uncultured Propylenella sp.
GCTTCCAGCCGCCGGACAGCGTGCCGGCAAGCTGATGCTGGCGGCTCGCCAGGCCAAGATTGTTCAGCGTCTCGTCGACAGTGCGGCGAAGGTTCGGCAGCGCATAAAGCCGCGCGACGAACTCGAGGTTCTCGCGGATCGTCAGATCTTCGTAGAAGGAGAAGCGCTGGGTCATGTAGCCGACCTCGCGCTTGATCGCTTCCGCCTGGCGCACGATGTCGTAACCAAGGCAGGTTCCCTCGCCGGCGCTCGGCCGCAAGAGGCCGCAGATCATGCGGATCGTCGTCGTCTTGCCGGAGCCGTTCGGTCCAAGAAAGCCGACGATCTCGCCTGCGGCGACCTTCAGATCAACATCGTTCACGACCGTCTTGTCGCCGAAGCGTTTGGTCAGGCCGCGCACGTCGATGACAATTTCGGGGGTGGGGGCGTTTTCGCCGCTCATTGCGAGCCTCGAAGCGAGGGGCTCACGTCGACAGGCTGGCCGAGCGGCAGAAGGGCCGCCTCGCCCGCAAGCGCCGCCTCAGCGCGGAACATGAGTTTTCCCCGGTTCTCGCGGCTGAAGATCACCGGCGGGGTGAACTCCGCCTCCACGCCGAGGAAGGTCACTTCGGCGGAGAGATTTTCGGGGCAGCCGTCGCAGGCGACGGAAACTGCCATGCCGGTCGCCAGCGAGGCGCGCGCCGCTTGCGGCACGAAGAAGATCACTTTTCGGGCATCATCCGGGAGGAGCGAAAGGACCGGCGCACCGGCCATGGCCACTTCGCCCATCTCGTAGTGGACATCCTCGATCCGGCCGCCGACCGGCGCCACGACGACGTATTTTTGCAGCCGCGTCTGCGCCTGCTGAAGGGCCGCGCGCGCAGCATCGACGGCGCGCTCGGCGGCGTCGATCTCGGGCGTCCGCGCGGGCATCGCCGCGACGTCGCGCTGTCGCTCGGCGGAATCGACCCGCGCCTCGGCGACCGAGACGTTCTCGCGCGCCTGATCGAGCCGCGCCTCCGAAATCACCTTCTGGTCGAACAGCACCTTCTGCCGCTCGAACTCCTTGCGCGCGGTCTCCAGCGAAGCCTCGGCTTCTGCGATCTGCGCCTCGATCACCGCGATCTCGGGCGGGCGCTTGCCGCCGAGCAAGTTGGCGAGCTCGGCTTCCGCGCGCGCCTTCTCGGCCCCCGCCTGGTCGACGGCGGAGGCCACTTCCTCATCGTCGATCCGGAAGAGGAGGTCGCCCTCTGCCACCACGGTGCCGCGCCGTGCGGCAACCTCCACGATGCGCCCGCCAACCTCGGGCGCGACATCAACGAAGTCGCCCTCGACGTAGCCTTGGAAGACAGCGTCCGCCGGCTGCCCGCCGCAGGCTGAGAGGACGAGAAGCGGAAGGAGAAAGAGAATTCGCGTCATGGCCTCACCTCGCCGGCGGCGGCGACCATCGCGCGGACGTTCTGGCGGATGAGCGCCTTCGCTTCGCTCATGAAAGCCGCGTCGTATCGGTCGCGGGCAAGGCGGCGAAGGACGGCCGTCTCCGCGATCCGCAGAAAAAGCACCTGGCCGATCATGAGGAAGACGCGGAGCTTAGTCTCCTCCGCCTCGGGGTCGAGCCCGGCGGCGGTCGCGAAGAGCCGCGTGCCCGCCCCGTGGAACTGCGACAGCATGGCGAAGAAGATCTCGAAGGCGAAGGTCGGCTGCATCTGCTCGCGGATGATGAAGCGGGCGACACGCCGCATCTCCTCCGGCCCGACGATCACGTCGACCAGCGTGCCGACGAACTCCTCCAGCGCCGCAAGGGCCGCTGCCGGATTGTTCGGCGTCCGATCGAGGAGATGCGCGATGCGGTGGCGGACACGCGCCTCGATGTTGCCGATCACCGTGCCGGCGACGGCGCGGTAGAGCTCGTCCTTGCCGCCGAAATGATACGAGATCGCCGCGACGTTGACCTTGGCGCGGCCGGCGATGTCGCGGACGGTCGTGCCGGTCAGGCCGCGCTCGCCGAAAAGGTCCAGCGCGGCGTCGAGAATGCGCTCACGCGGGCCCTCCTCCGAGGATTCTTCACTCGCCAAAGCCATGTCTCCGCCATGCGTGCTGCTACTCGTTGGAAGCCATATAGCATAAGCCACGCCCGTTTCAAACGTTTGTTTCAAACGATCGTTGTGGCTGCTATTGATTGAAATAGCTGCGGATTTTGGCGCTGAGGCGTGGGCGATCTTGACGCTAGGGGGCAGCGCTATCCGCCGAAGGCTCGAACCAGCCGCGCCATTCTTCCAAGCCCTCCAGCTCGCCTGAAGCGATCTCGGTGGCGAGCGCCCGCACCCAGGACAGCTCCGCCTGGCGCAGCATCGCCCGGTATTCGAAGTCGACGAGGAACAACCGCGGCAGTTTTTTCCCGCGCGCGAAGGCGTTGATGGAGCCCGCCTTGGCGAGCTCGATTTCGAGCATGTCGCACCGTCTTTGAAGAAGCGTCGCCACCTCTTCGGGTGGCAGCGCCGGCATCAGGGACAGCCCCGCTTCGAACTGCGTAAATTCCTTCGCGGGCACTGCGAGGAGCTCGCTCAGCCAGTCGTAAAGCTCGAGCGAGCCGGCTTCCGTGAGCTGGTAGACCGTGCGCTCGGGCCGCTTCCCTTCCTTCACCGTCTCCTTCGGCTGAATGAGATGATGGCGCGACAGCGCTTCGATCACCGAATAGAGCGAGCCGTAGTTGAGCTTGATCGACTCGTCCTTGCGCCGCTCGCGCATCGTGCTCGCCATTTCGTAAGGATGCATCGGCCGTTCCGCCAGGCAGGACAGAACCGCGAGCGCGAGCGGATTGGAGACCTTGCGCGTGGTCATGCGGCGATGATCGCCCCGCTTTCCGCCGCGATGCGTGCCTTCTCGGCCTCGGACAAAGGCCGCCGCGGCAGAAGGAAGGTCAGGCAAAAGATCATTGCGAGCGCGCCGATCAGCCAGAGCAGCGTTTGCTCGAAGGCAGCGGAGAAATTCCGCTGATTGGCTTCTTCGCCGCGGGTCTCGAGCGCTGCGCCGATCGTCTGCGCCGCCGCCGGGTCAGATTGGGCGAAGGAAGCCATCGAGGCTTCGGCTTGCCTGCAGCTGTCCGGCAACGCGGAAAAATCCTTGGCGTTGGCGCGGTCGTGGAAGCAGCGCTCGAATCCCTCGATGATCTCGGGCAGAGCGGGGGATGGCATGCCCGCGGCAGAGAGGTCGGCGCTGAGCTCCGCGCGCACGCTCGCCACGCTGAGCTCCGCCCGGCTTCCGAGAAGACCGAAAAAGATCACGCCGATCACGGCGATGCCAACGGCGCCGCCGATCTGCCCCACGGCGTTGACGACGCCGGAGGCGGAGCCCGCGTCCTTGATCGGCACTTCGGCCAAGATGAAGGGATAGATCGGCGCAACGACGAAGCCCATGCCGACGCCAGCGATGATCAGCGCCGGCGTCATCTCCCACGGCGTCAGATCGCCGCCGAAGTACCCGAGGGTCGCGATGAGGAGGCCGAAGCCGACTGCCATGACCGCTGGCCCGGCGGAAACGATTTTTCGGCCGAAGCGCGGCACCAGAATCGGCCCCGACGAGCCGGCCGCGACGGCGACGCCGAGCGAGAAGGGAATTCCGGTGAGCCCGGCTTTCAGGACGGAATAGCCCAGCCCCACCTGCAGAAACAGCGTGAGGACCAGGAAGAAACTAAAGACGACGGCGAAGAGCGAGCCGCTGATGGTGATGCCGGCGACAAATGAGCGGTGGTGGAAGAGTGCCGGGACGACCAGCGGGGAACCGTCGCGGCGGTCCTTCCAGACTTGGCTAAACCCGAAAAGCACGAAGACAGGAAGCGACGCCGCCATGGTGAGGAGCACCCAGGCGGGCCAGTCGAGCTGACGCCCCTGGATCAGTGGATACATGAGCATCAGCATGGCCAGAAGAATCAGCGCCACCCCGAGAAGGTCGAGCCGCAGCGGATGTGGAGATTTCGCGTCCGGCAGGTAGATCCAGGCGAGAATGAAAGCGCTGATTCCGACGGGCAGGTTGACGAGGAAGATGGCGCGCCAGCCGAGGCCCCACAGGTCACCGCTGACGAGCAGCGCGCCGATGATCGGCCCGGCGACGGTGGCGATGCCGGCGAGACCTCCGTAGAAGGCCGAAACGCCCTGACGCTCCTCGGTGGTCGTGTACATCACTTGGATGGTCGACAGGATCTGCGGGACCATCATCGCCGCCATCAGCCCCTGAACGAGGCGCGCCGCAATCAGCATGCCGGTGGTGTTCGAAAGGCCGCAAAGCGCTGACGCCGCGGTGAAGCCGGCGATCCCAAACAAGAACAGTTTCTTGTAGCCAAAAATGTCGCCGAGCCGTCCGCCGGTGATCAGAAAGAGCGCGAAGGCGAGCGCGTAGCCGGCAATGATCCACTGGATCGCCGCGTAGCTCGCGCCAAGGCTTTCCTGGATCGACGGGATCGCCACGTTGACGATGGTTCCGTCGAGCACGTCCATGAAGAAGGCGAGAAGAACGACGAGGAGCGCAATGGTCCTGCCGCGCCTGGTCAGTCCGCCTCCGACGGGAGGAGGTGTTTTCGCCGATTCCGACATGCAGGCCTTTCGCGGTTGAAAACAGCCCGATGAGGGCCGGGCTTCGAAGCATATACTCGTATCAGAATATTCTGAGAAGAGTATCAGCTGCGGCGCGGCGTCACTCCGGGTGGGCAGCGGGCCGCCGCCCAAGAGAGATAGCCTGTTCCCGCGCATGCCGAACTTCGGCAGCGCAGATATGTGGTTCGGCGGCCGGCCGGCACACCCTGTCCGCCGGTTAAACTCCCCGGTTGATGCGGCGCGCCGCCAACCCTAGTCTGCTTAAGGCTTTGTTAACGACCGCAGGCCGCAAGGAGGACCGAGACGTGAAACCGATCGCAACATGGCTGCTCGCTGCGGCCGCGCTCACTTTCTCCCCGCTTCCGGCGGCTGCGCAGGACAAGGTCGTCAACGTCTACAACTGGTCCGACTATGTCGGCGACGGCGTGCTCGACGATTTCACTAAGGAGACCGGCATCAAGGTCGTCTACGACGTCTATGATTCCAACGAGGTGCTGGAGACCAAGCTGCTCGCCGGCGGCTCCGGCTACGACATCATCGTTCCCTCCGACCGGAATCTGGCGCGCATGATCCAGGCGGGCGTTGTGCAAAAACTCGACAAGTCGAAAATCCCGAACCTCGTCAACCAGTGGCCCTTCATCGCCGAGCGCCTCGCCACCTACGATCCGGGCAACGAATACGCCGTCAACTACATGTGGGGCACGACAGCGATCGGCTACAACGTCGACAAGATCAAGGAACGCATGCCCGACGCGCCGGTCGATTCCTGGGACATGATCTTCAAGCCCGAGGTCGTCTCGAAATTCGCCGATTGCGGCGTGCACGTGCTCGATTCGCCGGACGATCTGATACCGGCGGCGTTGCACTATCTCGGGCTCAATCCTGATTCCAAGGATCCCGGCGAGCTGCAGCAGGCCGGCGACCTTCTGAAGAGCGTGCGGCCCTCCATCCAGAAATTCCATTCCTCCGAATACATCAACGGGCTCGCCAACGGCGACATCTGCATGGCGGTCGGATATTCCGGCGATGTGCTGCAGGCGCGCGACCGCGCGGCGGAGGCCGCCAACAACGTCAACATCGCCTACTCGATCCCCAAGGAGGGGGCGTTGATGTGGCTCGACGGAATGGCCATTCCCGCCGATGCGCCGCATCCCGACGAGGCGCACGCCTTCATCAACTTCATGCTGAAGCCGGAGATCGCGGCACGCAATTCCAACTTCATCTTCTACGCGAACGGCAATCTCGCTTCGCAGCAATTCCTCGACGAGGCGGTGCGCAAAGACCCGGGGGTCTATCCCGACGAGGCGACGGTCGCCAAGCTCTACACGACGACGTCGGGCGATCCGCGCCAGCAGCGCGAGATCACGCGCATCTGGACGGAAGTGAAGACGGGCCAATAGTATCGTAGCTCGGATGGAGCCCTCGGGTCGCGCCTCCGGCGCGCCCAAGGGTAAACTCCGCGAAATCCGGGAGCGGCGCAGAGCCCCGCATCGCGCTTAGCTCCATGCGGGCTACGCGTCCGGCGGGGCGAGGGCGGGTTGGGGGTGCAGCTTGGCAAAGAACGTTCTCGGCGCCGTTCGCCGAAAATTCCAGCCTTGGAATGACCCGGCGGCGAAGCCCTTCATCGAGTTCCGCTCCGTCACCAAGCGGTTCGGCACGTTCGTCGCCGTCGACAACCAGTCGCTCAATATCTATGAACGCGAATTCCACGCTTTGCTCGGTCCATCCGGCTGCGGCAAGACCACGCTGCTCCGCATGCTTGCCGGCTTCGAGGAGCCGACCGAGGGCTCGCTCTGGCTGGACGGCAAGCCGCTCTCGGGCGTGCCGCCGCACAAGCGGCCGGTCAACATGATGTTCCAGTCCTACGCGCTCTTCCCGCACATGACGGTGGAAGGGAACGTCGCCTTCGGTCTCAAGCAGGACAAGATGCCGAAGCCGGAGATCGAAGCGCGCGTCGCCGAGATGCTGAAGCTCGTGAAGATGGAGCAATTCGCCAAGCGCAAGCCCGACCAGCTTTCCGGCGGCCAGCGGCAGCGCGTGGCGCTCGCCCGCGCCGTCGCCAAGCGCCCAAAAGTGCTGCTGCTCGACGAGCCGCTCGGCGCGCTCGACAAGAAGCTCCGAGAGGAGACGCAGTTCGAGCTGATCGACCTGCAATACGAGCTCGGCCTGACCTTCGTCATCGTCACGCACGATCAGGAAGAGGCGATGACGGTCTCCGACCGCATATCGGTCATGGATCATGGAAAAATCGTCCAGGTCGCGCCGCCGGCGGAGATCTACGAGGCGCCGAACTCCCGCTACGTCGCCGACTTCATCGGATCGGTGAACATGCTTGAGGGAACGGTGACAGCGGTCGGCGGCGAGCGCATCGAGCTTGCGGCGCAAGACGGGCTCACGATCCGGGTGGAGAGCGGGGTCACCGTGACGAAGGGGCAGACCGCATGGTTTGCGGTGCGCCCGGAAAAGGTGCGGATCGGCCACGACGCGCCTGCCAGCGGCGTCACGGCGAACGCCGTCGCCGGAGAGGTGCTGGACATCGCATATTTCGGCGACATGACGCTCTACAATGTGCGCCTCGCCTCCGGACAACAGATGCGCGCGAGCCTCATGAACGCCGAGCGCACGGTGGAGCGGCCGATCACCTGGGACGACAAGGTTTGGCTCTCCTGGTCGCCCGACGCCGGCGTGGTGCTGGCGAGCTAGCGAGCCCACGATGCCGAACGCTCAGCGCCTCCCCCTGCAGCGCCGGATCGGCACCTGGATTCCGTTCCTCTGGCTGGCCGTCTTCTTTCTTGCCCCGTTCCTGATCGTCCTGAAAATCTCGCTGTCGCAGGTCCTCCTCGGGCAGCCGCCCTACGAACCCGTCTTCAACTCGATCGCGGAAATCCCCGAAAAGATTCGCGACCTCTCCCTCGCCAACTATGCCTATTTCTTTTCCTATCCGCTTTACTGGAAGGCCTATCTGTCGAGCGTCTGGATCGCTTTCGTCTCGACCCTGATCGCGCTCCTCGTCGGCTATCCGATCGCCTACGGCATGGCGCGTGCGCGGGCCTCGATCCGCTCCATTCTGGTGATGCTCGTCATCCTGCCGTTCTGGACGTCGTTCCTCATCCGCGTCTATGCGTGGATCGGCATCCTGAAACCAGAGGGGCTGCTCAACCAGTTCCTGATCTGGCTCGGCCTCATCGACCAGCCGCTCATCATCACCAACACCAATTGGGCGGTCTATATCGGCATCGTCTATTCGTATCTGCCGTTCATGGTGCTGCCGCTCTATGCGTCGCTCGAAAAACTCGACCACACGCTGCTCGAGGCGGCCTCCGACCTCGGCTCACCGCCCTTGAAGGCGTTCTGGCAGATCACCTTCCCGCTGTCGCTTCCCGGCGTCATCGCCGGCTCGATGCTGGTCTTCATCCCCGCCGTCGGCGAGTTCGTCATCCCCGATCTTTTGGGCGGATCGGATACGCTGATGATCGGCAAGACGCTGTGGGACGAGTTTTTTCACAATCGCGACTGGCCGATGGCATCGACGGTGGCGATCATTCTGCTCATCGTCCTCCTCGTGCCGATCGTGTTCTTCCAGAACGCCCAGTCGCGCGTCCGCGAGCGCGACCGATGAAGCGCTTCAGCGCCTTCAATCTCGTCTCGATCGTGCTCGGCTTCGCGTTCCTCTATCTGCCGATCCTACTTCTCGTCATCTATTCCTTCAACGAATCGAAGCTCGTCACCGTATGGGGCGGTTTTTCGACCAAGTGGTACGCCTCACTGCTGCAGAACGAAGCGATCCTCGACGCCGCCTGGGTCACGATCCGGCTCGCCTTCCTCTCGGCGACGGTCGCGACCGTACTCGGCACGATGGCGGCGGTCGCGCTCGTCAACCGCGGGCGTTTCTTCGGGCGGACGCTCTTTACCGGCATGATCATGGCGCCGCTCGTGATGCCGGAGGTCATTACCGGGCTGTCGCTGCTGCTGCTCTTCGTCGCCATCGGCTTCGACCGCGGTTTCTGGACGGTCCTCCTCGCCCATATCAGTTTTTCGATGTGCTTCGTCGCCGTCGTCGTCCAATCGCGGCTCGTCACCTTCGACAGAAGCCTCGAGGAGGCGGCGCTCGATCTCGGCGCGCCGCCGCTGAAAGCGTTCTTTCTGGTCACGCTGCCGATCATTTTTCCGGCGGTGGCGGCGGGCTGGATGCTCGCCTTCACGCTGTCGCTCGACGATCTCGTCATTGCGAGCTTCACCACCGGCCCGGGCGCCACCACGCTGCCGATGCGCATCTACAGCCAGGTCAGGCTCGGCGTGACGCCGGAGATCAACGCCATCTCCACCCTCATGATCGCGGTCGTGACGATCGGCGTGCTCATCACCACGATCGTGACCAAGACGCGATCGTCCGGGCCGGGAACTTAAGCTAGCCCGGGAGGTCTCGCCCACCGATGCGCCGCGGAGGCAGCATTTCGCGCGAGATTATCGTGTTTGCGGGTATGACCGATGGTGGCGGCAGTATCCTCGCCATGCTCGCGTCGATCCTAGGAACGATTTCCGTCGCGAGTCCCGCATCTGGCCAATATTGACCGTGTCCGTTCGCTGTCTGCCTCCCTTTGCCGAACGATGGAGGGTTACCGTGGAGGCCTACGGCTTCGGTATGAAGCTCATCTTCGATGGAAAGCCCAAAGGCCGCCGCTTGGCCGGTCGGGAATGCGAGGCGCAGCACCCAGTCGCGGGTCGACCAGAATTTGACAATGTTCTTTGCATCGGCCGCCGGCGAGAGCAGCTGTCCTGAACCAACCAGGCCGACGCCGACCGCTGCCGCCATGAGGCCGACGAATACGATCTCCGGCCGCGACGAAGCCGGGAGGCCCGCGAGCATCTCCAGAATGAGCCGGCAGCCGAGGGAATGGCCAACCAGTGAAAGATTCAGCGAACCGGCGTCCGGACCCGGAGACGGAAAGGCCGCCAAGTAGCGCGCTAGGCTCGTGGCAGATTGGAGCGCTTGTGTGATGTCCATGGGATAGGCCACGGCGTCGGCCGCCGCGAACCGCCACGGACTGACGACGAGATCGCCGGGCCAGTGGAATTGCGCGACGGCGTCCGGTGCGACGCGGCTCTTCCTCAGGCTTTCCCAAATCGCTCCGAAGAAAAGGTCGTAGGACCTAGCCGCCTCCTCTTTCGTATTGTTGAACCCGTGGACGAGAATCAGAAGATGGCGCGCGCCACTCCGGCTCAGGTTATCGCGATCGGAAACGGTGTGGTGGACCTTGCCGCCGCGCGGATCGATGCGGACGGACAGGTCGAAGGTCTTCGGAGCGTTGCGTATGCGCGACGCTACGCTCACGGGCGAAGGCTCCTCAGCGCAGCGACTAGGTCGCGCGCAACCGGAGCGATGTAGCCACCCACAATCCCGACCGGGATTGCCAACAGTGCCGTGCCGAGCGACCGGCGGGCTGGATCCCGCAGGACCGCGAGCTCGACAATCACGACCGTAACGGTGAGCGCGGCGGTCTGCATCCAGAACTGCCAGCGGCTCGCCAGCGCGATCTGCATCCCATCGAGGTTCCGCTGAATCCGATTGGCCACGCGGTTGCGGGCATCGAGAAATTCCTGCGGTGGCTGCTGGTCGGGCGGTGGCTGCTGGTCGGGCGGTGGCTGCTGGTCGGGCGGTGGCTGCTGGTCGGGCGGTGGCTGCTGTTTGGGCCGCGGTTGGTACGAGACGACGGTACTGAGATCTTCGCCGGGGACGCCTTGCGACAGCATGGCTAGCAGCTCGCGATGCCTGCTCGGGTAGTCGAGAGCGGCTTGTGCCGCAGCGTTCATCTGAGCGATCAATTGCTCCGCCGCGAGCTCGAAGAAAGCGCGGTCATCGCCGCCGGTCGAAAGGTCGATGAGGTCTCGCTCGGCACCATCCGGATCGATGCTCTGCTTTGGCCCGCTCGCGTTGAAGTTTGTGCACCGCTCGACGATCCAGCCATGAACCCACCACCGCTGGAAGCCGCGGCGGATCGGCGTCAGCTCCTTAGTGACCTGAAGAATGGCCATCGATATTACGCCCGCGGCCACCAGCGCTCCGGCCACGCCCCAATCAGCCGCGTTCGATAGATTCCTCAGTGCCTCTGCGATAGCGTTGAACGGATCCATAGCCTTCCCCCTTCGAGCTCCCCGACCAAGTATCTGCCGCCGGCCAGCGGAATGCAATCACCGGATGTGAAACGAGTCAGATGTAGTGCGGTCCATTTCGCTGGGGCGAGGGCCGCGCAGTGGTGGTGCAATCGCGGCTCGTTACCTTCGACAGGAGCCTCAAGGAGGCGGCGCTCGACCTCGGCGCGCCACCGCTGAAAGCCTTCTTTCTGGTCACGCTGCCGATCATTTTTCCGGCGGTGGCGGCGGGCTGGATGCTCGCCTTCACGCTGTCGCTCGACGATCTCGTCATTGCGAGCTTCACCACCGGCCCGGGCGCCACCACGCTGCCGATGCGCATCTACAGCCAGGTCAGGCTCGGCGTGACGCCGGAGATCAACGCCATCTCCACCCTCATGATCGCGGTCGTCACGGTCGGGGTGCTCATCACGACGATCGTCACGAAGACAAGAGCCGCAGGCGTGGGGGTGGGAACTTAGGGTACCGCGGCTGCCGTATCCATCCTGAGGTTGCTCGGGATATACTGCCAGCGCTTTCTGTTTCTCAACCTCGTTGACCGCGGACCTCGACGGAAGCGGGAGGGATGAGGCGATAGCGAGCTTCCCAGGCCCTGGCCTCTATGCCCGTTACAACAACTTTGGCGCATGGCAGCGCCTCCACGCCTCATCCGAGCGGGCCATGGCCGCGGGCAGTTTCGACTGAGATTTACTGCCGGGTCGACGCGCCGGGACGGGGCTGTGACCAAAGCTCGAGAAGGTGCTTCTAATTCGCGACCGCCAGCGGCCGCGCCTCGGGCCGCGCGAGCGTCCCCTCGATCGTGAAACGGAGGGGCTCGGCGCCTTCCGAACCGGCGGCGCCGGTCTTGATGGCGCCGTTCAGCCCGAGGCTGCCGTCGAGAAGGCCGATCCAACCCTGCACGTCGGCCGAATAGGATGGCGTGACGACGGTCCCGACCTCGATCATCCCGACCCCACCGGAGAAGTTGAGCCCGATCGACGCCGAATCGACCGCGGTCGTCGCCAGGCCATCTTCCGGAAGCGGATCCGCCACGTTGGCCGGCGCCGTGGCGACCTCAGCAAGGCCGAAGAGCGGAACCGCACCGTCTTTCACGCTGAGCCGCGCCGTGCCGGTAAGCTCTCCAAGGAGCGAGCCGAGGTCGCGGCCTTTGGTCGTGACGTCGACCAGGACTGAGGCGGTTCCGGACACCTCTTCCGGCAGTCCGAACGCGGTGGGAGGCAACGTAAAGGCGATGTCGTTTGCCCGCGCCTGCGCCTCGACCACAGCCCCCGCCGCGGCGGCGGAATCGGTGATCGCAAGATCGCCGGAAAGGCTGCCGGCGCCAAACACTGCGCGCGCGAGCCCGATCTCGAGGCGCCCGTCGCGCAGCGATACGCTCGCCGCGGCGCTGCCGGCCGTGAGTTTTCCAAGCCGCACGGAATCGGCCGAAAGCCGGATGTCCGCGTTCATGTCGCCGAACCAGTCGGTCGACAGCGCCACCTGCCGCCAGTCCGGCGTCGTCGACATCGCACCGGAAAGCCCGGCGAAATAGGGCGTGAGATCGAGCGCGGTGAAGGCGAGCGTGCCGGTGATGTCGAGTTTCGGCCAGACTGCGATCTTCAGCGCGCCGGAGGCGCCGTTTCCGTCGAGCATGAACTCTGCGTCCTCCACCGAAAGGCCGTCATTGCCGAACGCAGCGGTGCCGAAGCCGCTCGCCTGGCCGAGCGTCGAACCAGGCCCGATCGGGCTCCCGAGCCAGGAGGCGAAGCGGCGGAGCGACGGCGTCGACAGTTTGAGCGCGCCATTCAGTTTTGGCAGCGGATAGTCCTCCGCCTCGCCGCTAAAAATCATGGTGATCGGCGCCGCATCGATGCGTGCTTCGACCGGCGTCGCGCCGCCGTTCAAGAAGTCGAAGGGGGCATTGGCATCGGCGGAGACGGTCACCTGCTCGCCGCGCCAAATGCCGGAGCCGTCGACGGCGACCGGCTGGCGCACGCTTGGCCATTCGACGGAAAGGTTCACCGAATCGAGCCGCTCGCTGTCGCTGGTCTGGCGGTCCTCGTAGAGGACGGTGCCACCTTCGAGGCGAAAATCGCCAAGCGGCACGTCGCCTTCGAAGGCGAGCTGCAGCGCGGCAGCGCCTGAATCGAAATCCCAGTTGCGCCGGCCTTCGCTGTCGCGCACCAGCCGCACAAGCGGCCTGACCATGGTGAATGAGCCCACCTCGATGCGGCCGATGACGAGCGGCAGCAGGCGAATCGTTCCGGTCAGGCGGTCCATCGAAAGGATCTCGGCGTCATCCATTCCCTCCGGGCCGCCGACGTGGACGTCCTTCAAGATGACGCTCAGCCTCGGAAAAATGTCGATCTCCGGCTCGCCGCGGAGCGAGACGTCGCGGCCCGTCCAGCTCGCGATCTGCTCGCCGATCCGCGCCTTCAGCGCATCGCGCGGCACGAGCGCGACAAGCAGTGCCACGAGCGCCAGTGCGGACAGAAGCACTGCCGCGAAAATCCAAGCGATGCGCTTCATTCCGCCTGACGTCCCAGCCTTCCGCCGGCCATTGATGCGCCTTCAGCGGTTTGCCAGCCTGTCCGCTTGGCGCATTCCGGCCGCTATGGCAATGCTTCACCCTATCCCGATCGGCGTGGAACGACGATGCACGACGGCCCGCTTTGGAGTCCCGACCCGAAAACCCTGCCGGCGCTGCCGATATCCATTTTTGCGGCCGAGGCGGCGCGTCGCTTCGGACGATCCTTTGACGACTACGATTCGCTGCACGCCTGGTCGGTCGGAGATCCTGGCGCGTTCTGGGATCTGGTCTGGGATTTTTGCGACGTCGTCGGCGAGAAGGGCACGTGCCGGGTCGCGGAAGGCACCTTTATGCGGGCGACGCGCTTCTTCCCCGACGCGCGGCTGAATTTCACGGAAAACCTGCTGCGGCGCAGCGGTGGGGATATCGCGATCGTTTTCCGCGGCGAGGATAAGGTGGAAAGCCGGCTCACGTGGGAAGAGCTCTCCGCCCTCGTCTCACGCCTGCAGCAGGCGATGCGAGGGGCGGGAGTGGGCGAAGGCGACCGCGTCGCCGCCATGCTGCCGAACATGCCGGAGGCGGTCGCCGTCATGCTCGCCGCCGCCTCGCTCGGCGCGATTTTCTCCTCCTGCTCGCCTGATTTCGGCGAGCGCGGCGTTTTGGACCGTTTTGGGCAGATCGAGCCAAAACTCTTCTTCGCCGTGGACGGCTATTGGTACGGCGGCAAGACGGTAGAGGTGGCGGAGAAGGTAAAGGCCATCGCCGCAAAACTGCCGAGCGCTGTGCGGACGGTCATTGTTTCCTATCTCGGTCGCGCGGCGGAGGTCGCGGCCGATCTCCCGAACGGTGCATCGCTCGACGCCTTCGTCGCGGATTTTTCGCCGGCCCCGCTGACCTTCGAACGCCTGCCCTTCGATCACCCGCTCTACATCCTCTTCTCGTCCGGCACGACGGGCGTGCCGAAATGCATCGTGCACGGCGCCGGCGGGACGCTCCTGCAGCACCTGAAGGAGCATCGGCTGCACTGCTCGCTACAGGCCGGCGAAAAACTCTCCTACTTCACCACGCTCGGCTGGATGATGTGGAACTGGCTGGTCTCCGGCCTCGCCTCCGGCGCGACGCTCCTCCTCTATGACGGCTCGCCGTTTTATCCCGACGGCAACGCGCTCTTCGACTATGCCGACGCGGAGAGAATGACGATCCTCGGCACCTCGGCAAAATTCATCGACGCGGTGCGGAAGGCGGAGCTGAGGCCGCGCGACACGCACGACCTTTCCAGCGTCCGCATGCTCACCTCGACCGGCTCGCCGCTCGCGCCGGAAAATTTCGATTTCGTCTATGACGCGGTGAAGCCCGACCTCCACCTCGCCTCGATCTCCGGCGGCACCGACATCATGGGTTGCTTCGTGCTCGGCGTGCCGACGAAGCCGGTTTTTCGTGGCGAGATCCAGGGGCCGGGCCTCGGCATGGCGGTCGACGTCTTCGCAGAGGCGGGGAGGCCAATCCGCGAGGAGAAGGGCGAGCTCGTCTGCACGGTCGCGTTCCCGTCGATGCCGGTAAAATTCTGGAACGATCCCGGCGACGAAAAATATTCTTCGGCCTATTTCGAGCGTTTTCCGGGCATCTGGGCGCATGGCGACTTCGCCGAATGGACTGTTCATGGCGGCATCATCATCCACGGGCGCTCCGACGCAACGCTCAATCCCGGCGGCGTCCGCATCGGCACGGCGGAGATCTATGCGCAGGTCGAGGGCATGCCGGAGGTGCTGGAGGCGCTCGCCATCGGCCAGGATTTTGAGAACGACGTGCGCATCGTGCTTTTCGTGCGGCTCGCCGCGGGTGTCACGCTGACGGACGCGCTCACCGCCGCCATCAAGTCAAAGATCCGCGCCGGCGCCTCGCCGCGCCACGTGCCCGCGAAGATTCTTGCAGTGGCCGACATCCCGCGCACCAAGTCCGGAAAAATCACCGAGCTTGCGGTGCGCGAAGTGGTGCATGGACGCGAGGTGAAGAACAAGGAAGCGCTGGCCAATCCGGAAGCGCTGGAGCTTTTCAGGGGGCTGAAGGAATTGAGAAGATGAGCCATTGAACCTTATGGGCTACGAGGACGAGGATGTGTCGGAACGCTGCATCAGAGGCCGAGTTGGCGGCCACCGGTGGCGGGCAGGTCTGCTTTCAGGGCTACAGCGGACTGGATCCAATGCTGGCTCTTTTCATTGGCGGCGCTCTGTCCCATAATCGTTAAGGTGTGAGTCGCTGACGGCATTGCCGCGGCCACGAGCGCCTTTCGCTTCCTCTTTCGCTGTCCGTCTACTGTCATCGTGCTTCGCCGAGCGGCGAGCACGCCAACATCGAGAGGTTTAGAGCTATGGCTACGCGAGAAGAGCGCCTTGCGCGGAAGCGGCAATTGATGCCTCAGCCCCACATTGCGGTAGTCGCGAACAATGTGCGTCACACTTCCATCGAACGCCTGCGTGAGGCGATCCAAAACGAATGGCAACAACAACCGCCTGGCCATGACATCGGCGAAGCGCTCGTCGATCAGGTGGCGTTCTGGCGCGACTTCGTTACCGATATTCCTGCATTCGACATCGAGCTTGAGAGGTTCAAACGTGAGGTGGATGCGGCGCGGCTGACCGGGAACCCGCTCGCCATCGCCACAGTCGAGCGCATGATCGACGCGATCGAGCGGTGGTCCAACGTGGCGGAGGAGAAGGCACGGTCGTCGTAACGACGCCAGCAGGGCGTGGGTAGCACGCTCCCTCAGGCGGACGCCCTCGCGGCCGCCTTTCGATCAAGTTCGGCTTCGCACGCCTCTACGAACTTAGGAATCAGATCGCCGATCTTCCGGTAGGCGGCCTCGTGGAGCGGCCAATGAACAAGAAAACCATCCCAAACATCGACCCGCTGGCGGCGCTTGCCGAAGCGCGTGAGCGATATGGCGCGCGTAACCCAAAGAGCCGGGAGCGATATCAGCAAGCCTGCGAGGTGTTTCCGGGCGGGAATACGCGCACGATTCTGTTCTACGCGCCCTTTCCCCTGACGATTGTGCGCGGGGAAGGCGCCAGACTTTGGGACGCCGACGGGCACGAATATTTCGACTTCCTCGCGGAATACACGGCAGCCGCCTTCGGCCACTCGCATCCCAAAATCCGGGCCGCAATCGAGGAGGCGCTCGACGGCGGAATCGACCTCGGCGGACACAATGTTTACGAGGCAAAGCTCGCCGCCGCCTTGTGCGCTCGCTTTCCCTCACTCGACCTCGTCCGCTTCACCAACAGCGGCACCGAGGCGAATTTGATGGCGCTCAGCGCGGTCTGCGCCATAACCGGCCGCAAGAAAATCCTGGTCTTTGACGGCGCCTATCATGGCGGCGTGTTCCATTTCGCCAATGGCGGCAGCCCGATCAACGCGCCCTTCGGATTCGTCGTTGCGCCCTACAACGACATCGATCGAACGATGGCCCTCCTGGAGCAGCACGCGCATGAGCTGGCGGCGGTGCTGATCGAGCCGATGATGGGGGCGGGCGGCTGCCTGCCGGCCGATAGAGCTTTTCTTCAGGCGTTGCGCGATGCGACGCGGAGGCTCGGAATTTTTCTCATATTCGACGAGGTCATGACCTCGCGCCTGGCGCCGGGAGGCCTGCAGGAACTCTATGGCATTCTGCCGGACATGACGACGCTCGGGAAATACATCGGCGGCGGGATGTCGGCGGGGGCATTCGGCGGCCGAAAAGACATCATGGAGCATTTCGATCCGCGCAAGCCCGGCTCGTTTCCGCATGCCGGCACGTTCAACAACAACGTCTTGAGCATGTCCGCCGGGATCGCCGCTCTGACCTCGGTCTACACGCCGGAGGCCGTGCACCAGATGAACAGCCTGGGTGACCGGATCAGAGACAGGCTCAACCAGCTCGTCGAAGGCAAGGGCGTGCGCATGTGTTTCACTGGCCTCGGCTCGATGCTGAACGTCCATATGCGAAGCGCCCCCGTGCGCACGCCAGCCGACGCCGCGAAGGGAAATGCGATTCTGAGAGAGCTTTTCTTCTTCGATATGATCGAGCAAGGCGTGTGGATGGCGCCGCGCGGAATGATCAACCTGTCGCTGCCGATCACCGAAGCGGACGGCGACAAATTCATCGGCGCCGTCGATGAGTTCATAGAATCGCGGCGATCCCTGCTGGGCGGCTAACCAAGAGCCCGCGAATGCCGGGCGAAACAGCTGACCATTCAGATATGCGGCCCAACCTCGATGGGAGCGCCACCCGAGGACGCACGTCGTTTGGCAGTCAGTCCGATCCTCGCATTCACGCGTGCGAGCACAATCACCGGGATCAGCCCGACCGCGACGATGGCGAGCGCGGCGATGGCGCCGTCTTCGTAGGTGCCGCGCTTCGCCTCGCCGTAGAGGGCGGTGGCGAGCGTGGTGAAGTTGAAGAGCTGTAGCAGCAGCGTCGCCGGCAGCTCATGGCGTTATTGCTGGACACGGGGCTCTGTCATCGACAGACCTTGCCCGCACGAGAAGCTTGCCTATGAACAAGGAAGCCATCCCCAACATCGACCCGCAGGCGGCGCTCGCCGAAGCGCGTGAGCGATATGGCGCGCGTAACCCAAAGAGCCGGGAGCGATATC
>CAYTTC010000002.1:0-126572 GCA_964440525.1 uncultured Propylenella sp.
CCCGGCGCACTATTTGAAGCAGTTTCACGCCAAGCACGCCGGCCTCGAGAATGTGGTGAAGATGGCCGAGGATGCGGGCGAGCAAAACTGGGTTGCGCTGCTCTACAGCAAGGATCGCTCCTACCGGAACGATAACCTCGACTACCCGACGCTGCAGCCCTGGGTGCTAAAGACGCAGCCGCCCTCCGACCGCTATGTCTTCGAGCGCAATCCCTATTTCCATCGCGTCGATGCGGCGGGATTGCAGCTCCCCTATATCGACCAGGTCGCCGTGACGATTTCGAGCTCCGATCTCATTCCGGCGAAGGTTGCATCCGGCGAGGCGGATCTGCAGGGCGCTTATCTCGGCTTCTCCAACTTTACGTTTCTGAAGGAGGCGGAGGAGCGCAGCAACTTTAAGGTCCGCCGCTGGCTGGCGACGAAGGGCGCGCGCGTGGCGCTGTTTCCGGACTTGAACACAATCGACCCGGTCCTGCGCGATCTTTTCCGCAATGCCGATTTCCGGCGCGCGCTGTCGGTGGCGATCGACCGCGACGACATCAACAACACGATCTTCTACGGAGTCGCACTGCCGTCGAACAACACGGTGCTGCCCGAGTCGTCGCTCTTCAAGGACGAGTATCAGACGAAATGGACGCAGCACGATCCCGAGCTCGCCAACCAGCTCCTCGACGGTCTCGGATTGACCGAGCGCGACTCGGACGACATTCGACTCATGCCGGACGGCCGGCCGCTGCAGATCGTGGTGGAGACCGCCGGCGAGGAGACCGAACAGACCGACGTGCTCGAGCTCATGCGCGATCACTGGAAGAAGGTGGGCATTTCGCTTTTCGTCAAGCCGTCGCAGCGCGAGGTCTTCTACAACCGCATCAATTCGGGCGAGACGCAGATGTCAGTCTGGTGGGGGCTCGAAAATGCCATGCTGAAGCCCTCCATGAGCCCCGCCGAGTTCGCGCCGCAGACGCCGGATCAGTTCCAGTGGCCGGCTTGGGGGCTGTGGGCGCAGACGAGCGGCCAGATGGGCGAGGAGCCGGATCTCGACGCGGTCAAGGAGCTGATGGCCCTCAAGGCGGAGTGGGGGAAGGCCACGGATCCGGCACAGCAGGAAGAGGTCTGGCACCGGATTCTCGCGCTTTGGGCGGATCAGGTCTTCACGATCGGAATCGTCTCCGGCGTCGAGCAGCTCGTGGTCGTCTCCAACCAGCTGAACAATGTGCCCGAGCGCGGCACCTACAATTTCGACCCGGGAGCCTATTTCGGCGTGTACCACCCGGATACGTTCTGGCTGGCTGAATAGTCGGGGCTCGCGGTGGTCGTCTTTCTCGTCCGACGCCTCATCACGATGGTATGGACGCTGATCGGCATCAGCGTCCTCGTCTTCATCATCATCCAGCTCCCGCCGGGCGACTATCTCTCCACCTACATGGCCGAGATCCAGGCGATGGGAGAGAGGGTCGCGGACGAGAAGATCGCGTTCCTGCGCGAGCAGTACGGCCTCGACAAGCCGCTATGGCAGCAATACCTCGTCTGGGTCACCGGGCTCCTGCACGGCGATCTCGGCTACTCCTTCGAATATAATCAACCGGTCGCCGACGTGATCGGCGACCGTCTGTTCCTGACGCTGGTGCTGAATTTCTTCACAGTTGTGTTCATTTACGTCGTCTCGTTTCCGATCGGCGTCTATTCCGCTACGCATCAATACAGCACCGCCGACCACACGCTGTCCTTCCTCGGATTCCTGGGCCTGGCGACGCCGAACTTCCTGCTGGCGCTGATCCTGCTCTACCTCGCCAATGTCTGGTTCGGCACGTCCATCGGCGGCCTCATGGCCCCCGAATATGTCGATCAGCCCTGGAGCTTCGGCAAGTTGCTTTCGGTGCTCGAGCATCTCTGGGTGCCCGTCATCGTGATCGGGACGTCGGGGACGGCGGGCATGATCCGGCGCCTGCGCGCCAACCTGCTCGACGAGCTGCAGAAGCAATATGTCACCACTGCGCGTGCGAAGGGTGTGCCCGAGGGCCGGCTCCTGATCCGCTATCCGCTCCGCATGGCGCTCAATCCGTTTATCTCCGATATCGGCAGCCTGCTGCCGCAGGTCGTCTCCGGCTCCGTCATCGTCTCCGCCGTCATGTCGCTGCCGACGACCGGACCGATGCTTTTGTCGTCGCTGCAGAGCCAGGACATGTATCTCGCCGGCTCGTTCCTCATGTTCCTTGCCGTGCTGACGGTCGTCGGCATGCTGGTTTCGGACATCCTGCTCGCCGTCCTTGACCCGCGGATCAGGCTCTCCGGAGGGTCGGCGCGATGAGCCTGCCGCTCGCCCACTACGTCTCCGATGAGGCGTTCGATCCCGAAGCCACGGTCGCGGCCGGCTCGGCGCCGTCCGAGCGCTACCTCAACGCGTCGCAGGGCCAGATCATCTGGTGGCGTTTTCTCAGGCACCGGATCGCCGTCATCTCGCTCGTCTTTCTGGGGCTCAGCTATTCCTCGATCCTGATTTCGGAAATCATCGCGCCCTACGATTTGCACCGTCGCCACAGCGGCTTCATCTACGCGCCCCCCCAGCGCGTGCATCTGTTGCATGAGGGGCGGTTCGTCGGCCCCTTCGTCTACCCGTTCGACTTCAAGCTCAACATGGACACGCTGAAGCGCGAATACGTCGCCGACCGCTCGACGCCACAGCCGATCCGCTTTTTCTGCTCCGGCGAAGAGTACAATTTCTGGGACCTTTTCACGGCCGATTTCCACTTCTTCTGCCCGCCGGAAGACGGGACGCTGCTTCTGCTCGGCACCGATCGGCTCGGGCGCGACATGTTCTCGCGGCTCGTCTTCGGCGCGCGGATATCACTGACGATCGGCCTCGTCGGCGTAACGCTGAGCTACACCATCGGCATCATCATCGGCGGCATCGCCGGCTATTATGGCGGCCTGTTCGATTCCATCGTGCAGCGCATCACCGAGGTGCTCCGTTCCATTCCCGAGCTGCCGCTCTGGATGGCGCTTTCCGCGGCTCTGCCGGTGACCTGGGACCCGCGCGTCATCTATTTCGGCATCACGATGATTCTGGCGCTCCTCGACTGGCCGTCGATCGCGCGCGCCGTGCGCTCGAAGCTCTTTGCGCTGCGGGAAGAGGATTACGTCGCCGCGGCTGAGATGATGGGCGCCAAGCCCGGGCGCGTCATCGGGCGACACCTGGTGCCGAACTTCACCAGCCACCTGATCGCGTCGGCCTCGCTCTCGATCCCCTCCATGATCTTGGCGGAGACGGCGCTCTCCTTCCTCGGCCTCGGGCTCCGGCCGCCGATCACCAGCTGGGGCGTGCTCCTGTCGGAGGCGCAGAACATCGAGGCGGTGGCGCTCTATCCCTGGCTCTTGCTGCCGATGGTGCCGGTGATGCTCGTCGTGCTCGCCTTTTCCTTCCTCGGCGATGGCCTCCGCGACGCCATCGACCCGCACGAATAGCGCACCCTCCCGCTACGCCTTCACCATCCAAAGGCTTGATTCGATCGCGCCCGGCTTCAGCTCGATCGTGCGAGCAACGCTCCCCGCGACGGCGACTGGCATTCGCGTCGCCGTGTAGTGGCTCGACCACAGGAGCCGATAGCCGCGTCCCTGGATAAGCGCGGCGATCCCGAGCTGCTCGTTGTAGCCGCGCCACTCCCATTCCGGCGGATAGTCGTCGGGGAGGAAGACGTCGTGAACGTGCACCAGCACGCCGCGCTTCAACCCCGGGAGGACGTGGTTGAAAAGAATGTCCACATCGGTTCCCGGCATCAGGATGTGGCTCGAGTCGATGAATAGGATGTCGCCCTCGGCGAGGCCGGAAAACGGCGCAAGCCCCGCGCCCTGGACCGTCTTGCGTATGAGTGTCGCGCCGGTCCCCTCGATGTCGGCCCTAGGGGCAGGATCGATCGAGGTGATCTCGGTCGCGAGACCGCCATCGCGGATGGCGCGGGACATGAAGCGGGTCGAGTGGCCGGAGCCGACCTCGACGATGCGGAGCGGCCGCACCTCGCGGACGAAGACATAGAGCGCGGCGGCGTCGAGACGGGGAAACCAGTCCTGGTCCCAGCGCGGCTCCGGCGGCGCGCCGCCGATCTTGCGAAACGCCTCGCCATAAGGGTGCATCGACTTCAACAGAGCCGCGAAGGTCTCTGCCGCTTCCGCGAAGATCGGCTCGAGCGCTTCGTAGGCAGCGCGGTCTCTGCGCGCCGGCACCTGGTCGGCATAGCGGTAGGGGATGAAGAAGCCGCGCTTGCTCAACCCGAGGAGCGTGGAAAAGCCGAAGCGGAGGAGGCGGCCCCGCATCACGGCACTAGGCCGCCACTCGAGCCGCTTCCTCTTGGAACCCGAACAGCTCCTGCGGCTGGCCGACGCCTTCGAGACGATGCATGCCCGCCGAACTCCAGAGCTTCGGCTCGATCGCCGCCACCTGGTGGGTGGCAAGAACGCGCGAGCCAAGGGTCTTGGTCATTTTCTCGATGCGCGCCACCTCGATCACCGTTGGACCGATGGCTGAAAAGGCTAGCCGCTCAGGTACGCCGATATTGCCGTACATCACCGATCCGATATTCAACGCGATCCCGTAGCGGATTGGCTCGCGTCCGCCCGCTATCCGTTCGGCATTGATCTGGTCGGTGAGCACGAGGGATGTGTTCAGCGCTTCGGTGACCCGGCGGGTGAGGGCTGGCAATTCGGCATCATCGGCGACCGGGAAGATGGCGAGCACCGCATCGCCGATGAAAGCCAGCACTTCGCCGCCGGCGGCTATTGCGGGTCTCGCCGAGCACTCGAAATAGACGTTCAGAAGCTCCAGGAAGTCGGCGCTCGGCATCGTCTCGGCGAGCCGCGTCGAGCTTCTGAGATCAGAGTACCAGACGAGCGCGCGTGTCTGTTCCCCGTCACCCAGCCGGATCGAGCCCGCAAGCACCCGCTGTCCCGTCTGGCGGCCGAGATAGGCCTCGGCGATATTGCGCGAGATCCGCGATTGAATGACCGTCTTGCAGGCGATTGCCAAGCGCCGCTGGATACGTTGCAGGGCGGCAAGATCCTCGTCAACGAAGCCTCCGGCCCTGTCGGATGCCCAGGTCACGAACATGCCGCGGCGGGCGCTGTCGGAATAAATTGAGCTGTTGAACAGCTCGGTCCCCATGGCGAGGTAGTCGGTATATCCCTCCTTCGCGAGGTCCTGCAGGATCTCGAAATCCAGCAGCGCGCCGGGCCCGGCGAGGCGACGGCGGAGCACCGGCACCTTGGTCTCCAACATGTAGCGCATCGGGCTCCGCTGCCATTGCTCGGTGACGTTGTCCTGGTGCGGGAACTGTCGGAGCTCGGCCGCCTGGTCGCGGTGCCAGACGACATTCTCAGCCTGGAACAGGGGGTGCAGCGTTGACCACATCAGCATCGCCCGGCTGACCGGCACGCCGATGGCGTGGAGGCGCGTGCACACGCCCTCGAAGAGCTCGACGATGTCGGGTTCCCCGAGCGACTGGTCGACCAGCCAGTCGGTAATCTGCGAAACGAGGCTTGCTTCCGCCATCTCTCGACCCCCACTTGTGGCCCTCTCAAATCATGTCTTCAGGGCACGAGTTCAAGGCCAGTGCGAGCGACCACGGCGCCGGGAAAGCGCGCTTGCGCGTCGGCCTCGATCTTACTGAGATCCTCATCATCGCGCCCCGGACGGTGGTGGAAGATCACCAGGCGCTTGACGCCCGCCGCCTCGCAGAGCCGCACGCCTTCCTCCCAGGTGGAATGGCCATAGCCGCGATAATGGTCGAATTCCTCGTCCGTATACATGCAATCATAGATCATCATGTCGGCACCGCTCAGGAAGCCGAGGAGCTTGTCATCGGGGCGTCCGGGTGTGTGCTCGGTGTCGGTGACATAACAGACCGAGTTCCCCCGATAGTTCACGCGATAGCCGACGCAGCCATTGGGATGGTTCAGCCGAAAAGTCCGAATCACGATGCCTTCGCACGGGGTCAGCGTCTCGGGGGGGCGAAAATTCAGATACGCGATCTGTGCGTCGAAATATTTCGGCGTCACCGGGAAGTAGGGCGGCGCCATGAAGCGGTCTACCATTTGCTGGCAGGTCGTAGCGTCCTCGAAGTGCCCGGCATAGATACGCGCGGTGACCTCATGGTCGTAGAGCGGCTTCAGGAACGGCAGGCCCATGATGTGATCGAAGTGGCAATGCGAGAAGAAGAGATCGAAGTCCTTGACGCGATCCCTCGTGAGATAAGTGGAAAGGCTCTCGGCGCCGGACCCTACGTCGAAGATCAGCACATGGCCGCCGCAGCGCATCTCGACGCTGCACGTATCGCTGCCGAAAACGCAATTCGGCGCGGCGGGGGCGGGAAGACTGCCGCGCGCTCCCCAGATTCTGACCAGAAACGGAGCTTCCGTCATCAGCGCGGGTTCTAGGCCGACTGCCGACGCTGCGCCTCCACCAGCTCCGCGGTAGTGCGCGTGAGGCGCTCGGCCAGGAGCCGGGTCATCTCCACCGCCATCTCAGGGAACTGATGCAAGAGCTCGAAGAACGGTTCCTTGCGGATACGCAGCGCCTTCAGCTCGCTCTTTGCCCGCACCGTCGCGGTTCTCGGCGTGTCGCACAAGATGGCGATCTCGCCGACGAAATCGCCGTCGTGGAGCACGGCGATCGGGATATCGCCAGTGTCGGAGGGGATGATGACCTCCGCGTCGCCCTTGATGATCACATAGGCCGCGTCGCCGACGTCGCCCCTCCTGAAGAGAACCTGGCTGGGCTGATAGGTCACGACGTCGGAGGTGTAGGCGAGCAGTTTCAGCCGCGCCGGCTCGATTCCGGCGAAAAGCGGAACCCGACGAAGCAGATCGACCTCGGCGTTCAGCAGACTCACGTGATCCTCGCCCCTGTTCAATCGCACTTGGCCGCCCGCGGCCTCGGACACCTACTTGGCGGGTTCCATGGCGCGATCCTCTTCTTCTACCTTCTTCGTGCGCACTTCCGACTTTGCGATGCGGCCGTTCTCGAACGTCAGTACTCTGTCGAACCATTGTCCGGCCGCCGGATGGCTGAGCACCCAGAATGTCGCGAAGCCGGGTCCGCCTTCGGCGCGCGCAAAGTCGAGCACGCGCGTAACCGTCGCATCCTGGGCGTTGCCGTCAAGCGCGGCAAGCGCCCGGTTGACAATCAGGAGATCGGGCCGCTTCACCAAGGCGCGCCCGAGAGCAAGCTTCTGCTGTTGGGCGAGCGACAGCCGCTTGGCGCCGCTGCCGATGTCGAACGCCAGCCCGAGCTCGATGATGGGCCCCGTCAGGTCGAGCGCATCCATTGTCTCGCGCAACAGCGCGTTCACCCGCTCGCCGGCCTCCGCAAAGGTATCGACGATGCGGCCGAAGAGCACGTTATCCTGCACGCTGGCGGCCGAATTGACCGCGCCAGGCTGATAGAACTCGACTGCGCCCTTGAGGTCCTCCGGCAGCTTGTCGCGAAACACGCTCCGCGCCGCAACGATCTCGGCCTGCATGTCGGCGTCGAGAAGGCCGTGGCGATGCCGCGGCTCGACATAGCCGTAGGCAAGACGCAGCAGCGCCTGCCGGTCAGCCGGGTCCATCGATTCGGGGGCAACGTTCGCGGCGCGCCGCACGATGGCGCGGTAGGTGTCGATCTCCTCCGGCGCCATCAAATCCATGCGCTCGAGCAACGGATTGTTCGGCGCGAGGTCGCCGAAGAGATCGATCAGCGTCTCGGCGACCTTCAGGCCCATGGAGACGAGCTTCTGCTCGAGACCCGTCTCGGCGATGATCGAGACCATATAGGGGTGGTCTTCCAGCCGCCCGCCGAGCGCATTGGTGTCGGCGACGCCGAAGACGAGGTTCTCCTTCACCGCCGCATTCACCACGTAGCGGCCGGGATCGAACATCTCGACGTATTGCTCGCCCTGCGACCTGGCGAGGCGCTCGCGGAAATCGTCGCGCGCCGCGAGAATCTGGCTCGACAATTCGGCAAGCTGCGCCTCGGGCATACGGCTGCGCAACCCGAGTCGGTAGACGTCGTTTTCGAGATCGACGAGCACGAGGATCTCCCGAAGGCGGACGAGCAGGTCTTCGGGTCCGGTGGCGCCGGCGGACTCGTAGTCGACCCAGTCGTCGGCGACGTCGGTATCCGGGTTGCCCGACGCCAGCGCCTCGAGCTGCCGCAGCCGTTCCTCGCGAGAATCCTTCTCCTTCAGCCGCAGCGGAGCATGGCGCAGGCCATAAACCAGGCTGTCGCGCAGGCTCGACTGCGCGAAATAGGTGTTGGCCTCGGCGTAGCCAATGCGCCGGCCGGTCACCGAATCCGGCAGCGTCTCGATCGGCGTCCCGTCGAGAAGAATACGACCGGCCGCAGGCTCGATCAGCCGGGCGAAGGCCTCCGCGAGGTACTCGCCGCCGGCGCCAACCGGCCCGACCGCGGCGACGGATTCTCCTCGCGCCAGCTTCACCGTCGACGGCTCCAGAAGCGTTGCACCCGATTCGTCGCGGATACTGGCGCCGCTCGCGGCGATTTCGCGTTCTATCCGCATCGGAGTCGTCGGGTCGAGCTTCTGCAGCGCCGGATCGAGCACCTTGCCGACAGTGAAGGCCTCGACGACCTGCGTGTACTTGACCTGCACGTCGAGGCGCTGCTGGTCCCAGTCGATAAGATCCTTCAGCGGCGAGGGCAGGTCCTTGTACGCGGCGATGACAGCGACGAGTTGGCCGATGTCGAGGCGCCCGGTAATCGCCAGATAGCCGCCCACAAGGTAGAAGACGAAGGGCGTGACCTGCGCCAGCAGGTTGTTGATGAATTTGACCAGGAACTTCCACTGATAGATATCGAAACGGATGAAGAAGATACGTGCCAGGCGCCCGGAAATCTCCGCGCGCTCCCAATTGGAGGCGTCGTTCACGCGTACTCCGGTGATCCCCTCTACGATCTCGCCAACGCGACCGGCAAGCTGGCGAGCTGTCAGCTGGCGCGCCCGCCCGAGCACGAGGAGTCGGCGGCGCAGGCGCGGAATGAGCACGATCTGGACACCGACGATGGCCCCCGCCACGAGGCCGAGCGTGACGCTCTGCAGCAGGATGAACACCATGGCAGTGACGGCCTGGCTTATCAGATAGGCCGGCTGGACGAAGGCGTCGCCGATGAACCCACCGAGCGGCTCCACCTCGTCCTTCACCATGGTGGCGACCTCGGAAGAACGCAGGCGACGGAACTGCGGAAGCGGAAAGCGGAGCAGCATGTCGATGAGCTGAAAGCGCATGCGGCGCAGCATCCGCTCGCCCAGCCGACCTTTGAAGGTCGAGATGTAGAGCTTGAAGTAGCCGTTCGCCAAAACGAAGAACAGGAACAGGACGCAGAGATAGGCAAGCATCGTGATGCGGCCGAACTCGAAGCCGTCGAAGAGGACGACAGTGCCGCCGCCGAACAGCCAGCCCGGCAGACCGAAGGCGATTCGCATCGCCGTTTCGGTGTCGGTCGGGCTGGAGAACCCCTGGCCCTGGATGGGGCCGTTTACGATCGACTTCGGCAGATCGAGGGAGAGGAAATAGAACGGCAGCGACACCAGCACGATAAACAGGAGCCAGATCTGGTCGCGCTTGGAGTACCTCCAAGAATAGCGGAAAACATTCGGATCCATGGCGTCTGGACGCGTGCTCCCAAGGGCGATCGGCGCGGCCTTTCGCTCCGGCTGGAGTCCAAGCCACGTGGCAAACTATAACAGCACGCCGGCTCGACTGTCTAACGCGGGCAGCGGAGGGCGCGAACCGGGTGTTCCGGCTCCTAGGTCAAAGCCGAGGCGGCGGCGATCGGCCGTGCCGGCAGCTCGGGCGGGACGGACGCCCGCACGAAGTGCCCTTCCGCCACGTGCTGCATCGGCGGGTCGCCGCCGGCGCCGCAGCGGAACGGCTCAGGCCAGGCCTCGGGATTGGATTGGCGCCCGGCGCCGATTGCGGTGAAATCAAGCGGTCGATCGGGGTCGGGGTAGGGCACTGCCGACATCAGCGCGCGCGTATAGGGATGTAGCGGATTTCTGAACAGCTCGGCGCGCGGCGCAAGCTCCACGAGGCGGCCGGAGCACATCACCGCGATGCGGTCGGCGATATAGTTGATGACCGCCAGATTGTGCGAGATGAACAGGTAGGTGAGGCCGATTTCCTTTTGCAGATCCTTGAGGAGGTTGAGGATCTGCGCCTGGATCGAGACATCCAACGCCGAGACCGGTTCGTCGCAGATGACGAGATCGGGTTGCAGCGCCAAGGCGCGCGCAATGCCGATGCGCTGTCGCTGGCCACCCGAAAAGCTGTGCGGATAGCGGTTCAGATGCTCCGCGCTGAGGCCTACCATTTCCAGGAGCCGCACCGCCGCGGCGCGGCGTGTCACATCCGTACCGATGCCGTGGATGACGAAGGGCTCGGCGAGAATGCTGCCCACCGTCATGCGCGGATTGAGCGATGAGTAGGGATCCTGGAAGATGTACTGAATCTTCCGTCGAATCGGCTCCATCTGCCTGAGGTCGAGCTTGAGGAGATCGATCGGATGGCCGCGGTCGTGAAAGAGGATCTCGCCTTCGTCCATCGGGACGGCCCGCATGATGGCCTTGCTGACCGTCGTCTTGCCGGATCCGGATTCGCCGACCAGCCCGAGGCATTCGCCGCGCTCGATCGTGAAGCTCACGTCGGCCAGGGCAAGCACGGTCGCCCCTTGGGCGCGCGACAGCCATTTGAGGTGCTTGCGCATGCCGAAACTCTTGGTGAGATGGCGGACCTCGACCAGCGTGCCGCCGCTTCGGTCGATAAGCGGCGATCCCGCCAAGTGCTCGACCGGCATCGAAATCTCGCGAATCGGCTTCAGCCGCTCGCCCGGCTTCATATTGAAATGCGGCACCGCCTGCAGGAGGGCCCTCAGATAGGGGTGCTTCGGATGCGTAAAGATGTCGTTCAGAGTGCCGGACTCGACCACCCGGCCGTGATGCGCCACCACCACCTCTTCTGCCATGTTGGCGACCACGCCGAGATCGTGGGTGATCAAGAGCACGGCCATTCCGAGCTCGCTCTGGACGTCGCGGATCAGTTTCAGAATCTGCGCCTGCACGGTCACGTCGAGGGCGGTCGTGGGTTCGTCGGCGACGAGCAGCGCCGGCCGGCAGATCAGCGCCATGGCGATCATCGCCCGCTGCCGCAATCCGCCCGATAGCTCGAAGGGATAGGTGTCGATCGTCTCCGCCGCGCGGGGAAACTCGACCAGCCGCAGCATTTCGATCGTACGCTCGCGCTTCTCCTCGGCGGTGACCTTCTCATGCACCGCGAGCGTCTCGCCGATCTGGTCGCCGATCGTATGAAGCGGCGAGAAGGATGTCATCGGCTCCTGGAAGATCATGCCGATGCGGTTGCCGCGAATCGCAACGAAGTCTTTCGAGCGCGGCGAGAGCTTGGCGAGGTCGACGTTGCCGGATGCGCGGTCGTTGAAGAGGATCTGGCCCGATGTGATGTGCGCCGTCCGCGGCAGGATACCGAGGATCGCCTGCGCAGTGACGGACTTGCCGGAGCCCGATTCGCCGACCAGGGCCACCGTGCTCCCCGGGCGAATACGCATCGACAGGCGGTCGACGGCCTGCACTCGCCCGGCCAACGTACGGAATTCGACCGAGAGGTCGTGAATGGTCAGCAGGTCGCCTGCCGGGTCGGCATGATCCAGCGGTTTCATATCCCTATGGGGCCATGGAATTGTTGCCCATGCAATGACTGTAAGGTGAGGCTCACGTGTCGTTAGCGTCTTTGACGCATCCGCCGCGTGGCGAGGCCGTGAACGAGCCTTGCGGTAGTGGCTGCCCCTGTAAGGTCGACGGTCGCGGAAGCCGGCGGCCTTTGGATCGCCTCCGCCACGGCCGTCGCGAGGCGAGCCGGGGAAAGCTCGGCTGCGGGAACCACGGTCAGGAGCCGCTTCGATGCGAGAATCTCCGAGCGAAGCCGCTGTTCCGTCTCCCCTTTCGCCTCGTAGGGAACGACGACGGCGCGCACTCCGGCTCTGAGGATGTCCATCGTCGTATTGTAGCCGGCCTGCGAGATCGACAGCGCCGCGACGCGAAGGCGCGCCGGGAAATCGGCCCGAAAACGCTCGACGATGGTGCGTTCGTCCGCCCTCGCGGCAAGCGATTCGAAGTCGGCGTCGGGAAGGTTGGGCCCGGTAAGGAAGCGCCAGACATGGCCGGCGAGCGGCGTCAGCGGACGCGCAGCGGCAGCCGCGAAGAGGAGCGGCGCCCCGACCGCCCCGCCGCCAGCCGAAACCATGACCTCGTCGTGACCTTCCGCGGGCGGCACCCGATCGGCGCCCTCCGTTACATAGCCGGTGTAGTGGATGAGATCGGCTATTTCTCCAGCCGCTGCGAAGGTGGCTTCGAATGGAATCAGCGTCGGGTCGCCATGCACCAAAACGGCGTCGAAAAAACGGCGGACAGTCGCCGCCGTCTCCGCGTCGCGGCCGGGCTTCTTCGAGGCGACCAGGACGTCGCGCACGGAGCAGGCGACGCGCGCCCGGTCCTCCGCGGCATGGATCGCTTCGAGCAGCGCGATCAGCTCGAACGCGAACTGCCGCCGTCCGAACGGAAAAAGCTCGATCAGGACGACATCGGGATCGACATTGCGACGGAGGCCGAGGAGGGCGTTGCGACGCGCCGCCCGCCATGGCTCGTCGACGGGTCGTCCGCCGTCGTCGAGAAGCGTGGAGAAATCCTCGTTGGCGATCGCGGCGGAAGGCAGCGCGGCGACCTTCACGCCACGAAAGGGAATCTCCGGAAAAGCACGGCCGCCATACGCGACGGTCACGTCGAGGCCTTCGGCGGCCATGGCTTGCGCCAGGATTTCCGCGCGTTTGAGGTGGCCGATTCCGAGAAGATGCTGGACGTAGAAGAGCACGCGCCTCATCACGACAGCGGCTCCAAGGAGATGTTGAGTTCTGCGACAGACGGCATGCCGTCCGACGCGATCTCGAAGGAATGTGCGCAGCGGTCGAGAAGCTTTTGAGGCGGCTTGCCGGTCATGGTCCAGCCCGTCGCCAGCGCGTAGAGCGCGCGGAGCACCCCTTTGTGCGTCACCCAGATCGTGGGGCCGGCGAGATTTTCGAGCAGCGGGCGGAGCCTCGACTGCACGTCGCGCGGGCTTTCGCCTCCCAGCGGACGAAAATCGAGGCCCTTCGATTCATTGACCGCCATCGCTGCGCCGAGCGTGTCCCGCAACGCGTTCAGGCCTTGCCCTTCCCATTCGCCCCAGGCCATCTCGATGAGGCGCGGCTCGGGTTTTGGATCGAGGCCGAGGAGCGTCGCTGTCTCCATGGCGCGCTGCAGCGGGCTCGAAAGGCATCGAGCATTTGCCCAGGCGGCCGGCAGTCGCGCGGCGCGGATTTGATCGCGCCCCGTTTTGGAGAGCGGGCGGTCGGTGCGGCCCTGGATCAACCCGGCCTCGTTCCAGTCGGTAGGGCCGTGACGGATGACGATAAACGAGATCATGCGGCGCCCGTTACCCGGCGGATTTGCTGGTCGAGGAGAGCGGCGGCGCTGGCGACATCGTTCTCGCGCGCGGCGCAAGCCATGGCCGCCTGCCCCATTGCCAAGCGGCGGTCGGGATCGGCCAGAAGCGCGCCGACCGCATCGGCGAATGCCACCGCGTCGCCTTCCGGAGTGAGCAGCCCCGTCTTGCCGTCGGCGACGACGGTCGGCACGCCGCCGCTCCGCCCCGCGACGACGGGAAGGCCGGCCGCTTGCGCCTCGAGCAATGCCATGCCGAACGCCTCCTTCACCGCCGGCCAGAGATAGAGGTCCGCGGCGCGATAGAGCTGCTTTAGCGGGTCGGGCGCGAGAACGCCGGCAAAGCGGACGCGGTCGCCGAAGGGCGCGAAGGCTTGGCGCACCGCGTCCTCGGTCGGGCCGGCCCCGGCAATGACGAGTTGCCAGCGCCGGTCGGCAACGCGCGACATCGCCTCCGCAAGGCAGCGGTATGAAAGGAGCTTCTGGTCATCCCGCATCATGGCAACGGCCACGAGCCACGGCATCGCTTCGTCGAGATCGAACATGTTGCCGATCGCGGCGCGGCTCTCGTTGCGATCGGGAGCCCGAAACGCCTCGGTCTCTAGGAAAGGGCGAAGCGGCATCATCCGGCCGGGTTCGGCGAGAAGCGGGAGCACGCATTCGGCATCGGCGGGGTTCGGCTGCAGGATCAGGGCGGCCTGGCGGATCGCGTCGGCCACGGCGTGATGCCCGAGGTCCCAGCGCCCGCCCGCCTGCTTCGGCGCATACGAAGCCTCGGCGATCACATAGGGAATGCCGAGCCTCTTGGCGACGGTCAGGCCGAGCCAGTCCGGCGCCTTGTGATAGAGGTGGTAGGTGAACCAGAGGTCGGGCCGCGGTGCGCCTCGCTCGATCCGACGCACGTATCGGTGCGCGACCTTCTGCCCCTGCTCGCGAAGCCGCGCCTGCCGCCTCGGATCGCCCGAATCGTAGCTGCGGAAATGGGAAGCGAGCGTCACCTCGTGGCCGGCGCATTCAAACGCTGCGATGAACGCCCGCGCCATGGCGCGGTCGCCCGAAGCGACGGGATGGTCGGGGGGCTTGAGGGGCGCGTAGAAGGCTATGCGCATCCGCTGTCGAGTGGGGTTCTCCGCCGCCTCATTCAGCGCGCAGGAGCACGTGGCCGGACTTTGGGCAGCCGGGCGGCCGCGGCAGATCGCGGAAGGCGCCCTCCAGCGGTCGGTCGGTGAGAATGATGGTTCCGGGCACCGACCATTCGGCGATGAGGGGCGAGAGCCAGGCGCGCGTGATCAGATCCTGCGTCGGATCGCCGGAACCGAGATCGACATGGATGAAGGCCGGTTTTCCGGGAATGCGCGGCGCGCAGAACTGCAGCGTCTCGCGAATCTCGCCGAGGATGAGGTGATCTCCGTCGGGTATGCACTTCGGGTGGGCAGAGATTGCACGGTCGAACGCAAAGATCTCGCGAGCCGGCAGGAGTTGGCGAAGATGGTCGAACGTGCGGCCGCTGCCAAGGCCGAGCTCGAAGACCGGGCCCGGCTGCTCAGTGATGAGCCGCGCCGCCTCCTCCATTAGGGCCCGCTGCGCCGTCAACCGGCTGATCATGAAATCGAGTCGGCTCACACGCGCATCCTCTCGGCCGAAAGTTCCCGGTCCGCTGCAGCTTCGCCGGAAACCTTGCCGCTCACCCCGCTACGACCGAAAGGCGCGGCGGCCGCGTGCCCGTCGGCACGGCGGTGCCGAGATATTGGTCGACCAGGCTGTTGATGACGGAGAGCCCGTCGAGCAGGCCCGGAATGTGCACTTTCGAGGGCCGGCGTCGATAGGGCAGCGCCCGCAGCGCCTCGACCATATGGCGGGGATCGGTCGTATTGTCAGGCAGCAGCATCGAGACGAGGCCTAGTTCGGCACCGCGTTTGGCACGGATGAATTGCTCGGCCCGCGGCGCCGTGCGCGGCAAGATGAGCGCCCGTTTGTCCATCGAGAGAATCTCGCAAAACGTGTTGTAGCCGCCCATGGCGACGACCGCGAGAGCGCGCTGCATGAGCGCCTCCATATTAGCTTCGAAGGTGATCGCCTCGATGTGCTTCAGCCGCGCCACGCGTTCCATGAAGCCGGTCTGCTGGCTGGTCCCCATGAAGGGTCCGAGCACGATCTTTGCCGGCATGTCGAGGGTCGGATCGAACTCGTAGGCCCTCAGAACCCAGTCGACCAGCATGGCGCCGTCGCCGCCGCCGCCGGTCGTCACCAGATAGAAGGGCTCTTCGATCTCGTGCGGCGCCGGATAGAAGCCCGACGGTGTCTTCCCGCGGCGGAGATAACCGGTGAAGCGCGTCTTCTGGCGAACGTTTTCGGATACGGCGATACCCGCGATCGGATCGCAGATTTCAGGAATCCCGTAGATCCAGATGTGATCGTAGAGGTCTTCGAGCGCCGGGAGCGCCCGCTTGCGGTCCCATTCCTCGGCCAGCCGCGCCGGGTCGTCCATGACGTCGCGGAGACCGAGGACGAGGAGCTTCCCCTTCTCTTTGAGGAAATGCAGCGTCGCCTCCACCTCGCCCCGCAGCCCCAGCGGCTCCTTGTCGACCAGGAAGATGTCGGGCTCGAAGACCCGCGCCGTCTCCAGGATGATGGCGGAGCGGATCGCCATCAGGTCCTCGATCGAGATCCCGGGGCTGTGCGGCTGATAGCTTTCGTTGGCGAGCTTCACCACACCCGGCACGCGGATGAAGTCGACGTTCGCCGAGAAGCTGAAGGCGCCGACGATCGGCGACCCGGAGATCATGAGGATCGACAGGTCGTCGCGGTAGGCGACCAGCGACTGCGCGATTGCTCGGCAACGTCGCAAATGTCCCAGCCCGTACGAATCGTGGCTGTAGATCAGCACCCGCGGCGGACGGTTGGTCACAGGGGTTCTCCTCGAAGGCTCATGATCCGCGGGCGGAGGATCGGCATTTTTTCAGGCCCGGCGCAAGCAAAGAAGCGGCCCGTGTCGCGCGGCAAATGAGGCGCTGCCGTCTATCGACTTAGATTTGCCGGGCTTTTTACGCAAGCCCGCTCCCGCTTTCGTGTTGCGTTGTTGATGTCGCCCGACGCCATTCCGCGTAGAATGGGCACCATGAGTGAAGCCCCAGCCATGTTCAGCCTCCTGCGGCAATCGGCCGACGCGAAGGCGGTGGATGCGATCGAGCGGCTCGTCGCCGACGCGCCCGACCGCAAGCTCGTCCGCATCAACGCGCTCGCATTCGCAGCACAGAACGGGCTCGACGAAGAACGCACGATCGCGGCCTTCCTGCACGCGTCGAAGATCGGCCTCTTCGAGTTATCATGGAACGTGCTCTGCCCCGGCTGCAGCGGCGTGCTCGACTCCAACGCGACGCTGAAACCCGTGCATAGCGAGGACTATACCTGCTCGCTCTGCGCCACCGACTACGAGCCGACGCTCGACCAGATGGTCGAGGTGACGTTTACCGTGAGCGCGCGCGTGCGCCGGGTGCCGGCCCACAATCCGGATGACCTGCAGCCGGTTGAGTATTTCCGTCAGCTCTATTTCAGCTCAGAGCTCGATCTCCCGGAGGACTTCGATGCGGTATTCGAGGAAATGACCCTCGAGTCCCTCGATCTTCCCGCTGGGGAAAAGGCAATCGTATCGCTGCAGCTTCCGGCCGAGTTCATCATCATCTTCGACCCGGTGACGCACACGGCGCAGTTCCTTGACGTGAAGGGTGAGCCGACCAAGGAGCGCCAGACGCTCAGCATCATTTTCGAGAAAGGCCGGCCACACCATCCCACGATCGAACTACGCCCCGGGCCCCTCAGAATTTCCATTGAAAACCGCACGGACCTCCGCGTGTTGCCTGCCGTCTTCATCGCCGGGCACACGCTTCACGACCTCATGAAGAAGCGGCGAGAATTCCTGACCGCAAAGCGGCTCCTCTCCAATCAGACGTTTCGCGACATTTACCGGACCGACACGCTCGACATCGACCAGCGCCTGAAGATCACCAGCCTCACCTTCCTGTTTACCGACCTCCGCGGATCAACGGAGCTCTACGAGAGGGTAGGGGATCTCGTGGCATTCGACCTCGTCAGGGCGCATTTCAGTGTCCTGCACGAGATCGTCGGCTCGGAGGCCGGTGCGGTGGTGAAGACGATCGGCGACGCCGTGATGGCAACCTTTCCGTCACCCGACCGGGCCGTCTCCGCGGCGCTCAAGATGCGCGACGCCATGCTCAAGCTCAACCAGGAGCGTGGCCGCGAGGATCTGTTGCTCAAGATCGGAATCCACGTCGGCCCATGCATTGCGGTGACGCTGAACGAGCGGCAGGACTATTTCGGGCAGACTGTGAACATCGCTTCGCGCGTGCAGGGGCTCGCTACCTCGCGCGAGATCTTCGCTACCGGTGCCGTCGTGGAAGACGCGCGCGCCTCCGGCGTGCTCGAGGCGGAGGGCCTCAAGCCCATGTCGCACAATGCCACACTGCGCGGTATCGCCAACGAGGTGAGCGTCTACGCGATACCTTGAGAGGAGTTCTCGTGTCTCGGCCTGCAGTGCAGTTGGTTACCGCGGCCGGCGCAGCTCCGCCTCTGCCCAAGTCGCAAACTCCTCTAGGTGCTGAAGCAGCTTCTTGGCATCCTTCTTGTGCATAATCCTGACCCCATACTGGGCGGCCTCCTTCTCGCCAAGAATGCGACGAAGACGGTTTTCTTGGGAGGTAGGAAGACGTTTGCCCAAGGCATCGCGAAGGTTCTTCACGGCAGCTGAATGATCTTGCCGGTTGACGCCGGTGCCGAACTTTGTCGCTAGAGCATCGGCGAAGCCGATAGCAGCATTGACAATCTGAGAGACAATAGGATTTCCCACATCGCTATCGACCGCCGACTCAGCGGCGTCCCGCGCCGACTTAAGAAACGCCCGCGCCAACCTCAGCCGGCCCTCACCGAAGTTACCGTCGACCAGCTTCGTCGGACCCTTCCGTGTCATCTCGCGTTTCGCCGAATGCGTCGCGTGCGCTGGAGGAGCCATGCCACCAGCATTTCAGGCCTATCGCCAACGATAGGGATGTTGTCTCGAATTGCCCCGGTCCACCAAGGGTCTTGGTCTTTGCTCAGCCGCAGCACGTCGCGCGTGTCAATGACCATTACCGACGAGCGAAACCCGAGTGATTCTTCCGCAGTTTTCACCGCGTCGCGCATCGCCTCCTCAACTCGGGTCAAGTGGCCGTATTCGGTGACGACCGCGATGTCCAGGTCGCTATCCGGGCGATCCTGGCCTCTAACAACGCTGCCATAAATCCAGGCTGAGATGATGCCGCCACATTGTTCCGCAGCCGCGCGGACGCTGGTTAGGACAGCTTCAAATCGGGTCTCCTCAGCTTCGAACAGTTGCGCGACCGCAGGTGCAAGCGGGTGACTTCTTGAGGCTCGGAAAAGCTGCGCGCGGCCGGACCCAACTGACTCGACGATACGCATGGACCGTAGGCCGATAAGTGCTTCGCGTACGCTCGATTGCGCCAATCCCGTTCGCGCTACCAAGGACGCCGCAGGGAGTTCCCCGCCGTGCCGGGTGAGCTCGCGAAGAACACGGACACTCGCCTCCGCCCCGAGGATGCCGGTCAAGGGGTAGCGCAACGCACTCTGCGGCCGCGAGCGGGGAATGGGTGAAGCCCTCCGACTGGGTTACCGAGGGCTTGCTGTACTACAAACGGTTATCCGTTTCCACAAACGGTTAGCCGTTTCTACAACCGGCTACGCTTTTGATGTTGGTCAACCGCGGTTGGATGCTACTCCGCTGGCGTCGCTTCGGGCAGCGCCTCCGGCACATAGCCCGGCCGTGTTCCGGCCCGCCCTGGAGCGCGAACGTGGCCCGCCTCCTGCTGCGCATTGCGCCGAGCCATCCGCCTATCCCGCCGCCTTTCGCGCCACGCCGCGAAATTGGCGATTGCCATCAGCGAGGCGGGCGTAACGAACAGGGTCAGCACCGTCGCGAAGCCGAGGCCGAAAACGATCGCGGTCGAGAGATGGATCCACCATTGCGTCGACGGCGCGCCGATGGCGACCGAGCGCGTCACGAAATCGATGTTGACGCCAAACGCGATCGCGAGCACGCCGAGCATGGCGGTGACCGCGGTCAGCACCACCGGCCGCGCGCGCTCGCGGCAGGTCTCCAGGATCGCCTCGTAGGCGGCCCGGCCTTCGCGCCGCAGCCGGTCGTAGGTGTCGATCAGCACGATATTGTTGTTCACGATGACGCCGGCATTGGCGATCACGCCGACCCCGGTCATCACCACACCGAACGCCTGGCCCATCACCATGAGGCCGATGAGGACTCCGACGGTGGAGAGCAGCACGGCCGAGAGCACGATAAGCACGCTGGAGAATCTGTTGAACTGCGCGAGCAGGATGGCGAAGATCAGGAAGATCGCGGCCCCAAACGCCTTCATCAGGAATGCGCCGGCCGCATCGCGCTCCTCGTCCTCCCCCTTCATCTTGAAGGTGACGCCCTCGCCAAGGTCGGCGGATTTGAGCGCGTCAAGCACCGCCGCCTGCACGACTGCCGACCGCACCCCTTCCGCCACATTGCCGGTGACGGTCACCACACGCGAGCCATCGACACGATTGATCAGCCCGACCTTCGCGGCCGCGGTGCGGGTGACAAAATTGCTGATCGGCACCGCGCCGGCTGACGTGTTCATGGTCAGCTCGTCGAGCGCATCGAGGCTCCGCCGGTCCTCCGGGAAGCGCACCAGGATGTCGACCGACTTGTCCGTCGAGGCAGGCCGGTATTCGGAGACCTTCACCCCGTTGGTAACGAGCTGGACCGCCGTGCCGACAGTGATGGGGCTGGCCCCGTATTTCGCCGCCTCGGCCTTGTCCACGTCGAGCTTCCAGTCGATGCCGGGAAGCGGCAGGCCGTCGTCCACGTCGCGGCTGTCCGGATTGTTGCGAACGACCTCGGCGACGGTTCGCGCGGCCGGATAGAGGAGGTCGGGGTTGACCGACGTGATTTCGAGCGTGATTGGCTTACCGGTCGGCGGGCCGCCCTGCGGCTTCGTCACCTCGACGATGACGCCGGGAATATCCCTCGTGTTCTCGCGGATCTCGTCGAGGATCACGCTTGCCCGCCGCCGTTCCTTCCAGTCGACGAACTCGAACTGGACGGTGCCGACCGTGTCCTCGGTCACCTCTTGCGAGCCTGAGCGGCTGTCGCCGGCGCGCGCATAGACGGTCTCGATCTCGGGCATGCCGAGCAGACGTTCCTCGACCTGGCGGACAAGCGCGTCCTTCTCCTGAATGGAGAGGTTGCCGCGGGCACGCACCTGCACCAGGCCAAAATCCGGCTCGATGTCGGGGAAGAACTCGACGCCGTTGCCGAACGTCGCGTAGGTCTGCACGATCCCGACGAGGATGAGGACCGTGACGCCGAGTGTGGCGAGCGGCCGGGCGAGCGCCAGCTTCACCATCCGCATATACGGCCCGCGGTCTTTGACGCGCTCGTCCTTGGGCTTCCCGGCGCGGCCGAGCATGGCGCCGAGCGTCGGGGTGAAGAAGAGCGCCACGGCGAGCGAGGCGGAGAGCGTTGCGATCAACGTCAGCGGCAGGTATTTCATGAACTCGCCGACGATGCCCGGCCAGAAGAGCAGCGGCGAGAAGGCAGCGACGCGCGTGGCGGTCGCGGCGATCACCGGGCCGGACATGCGCTTGGCGGCAAGCGAATAGGCATCGCGGGGTGCCATGCCTTCCGACATGCGCCGTTCGGCGAATTCCGAGACGATGATAGCGTCGTCAACGAGCATGCCGACAGCAAGGATCAGCGAGAAGAGCACCACGATGTTGACGGTCAGGCCCGCTAGCTGAAGGCCGAGAATGCCGGCGAGGAACGAAGCGGGGATGGCGATCCCGATGAATAGCGAGGCGCGGCCACCGAGCACCGTCAGCATGATGACGACGACGAGCAGCACAGCGGTGATGACGCTGTTCTGCAACTCGTGCAGCATGATGCGAATGTCTTTCGACTTGTCCTGGCTGAAGGAGACATCGACCGTTGCTGGCCATGTCGCCTTGAGCGCCTCGATGACTTTTCGGGTGGCGTCGACCGTTTCGATCAGATTGGCGCCCATGCGCTTCGATACCTCGATCGCGATGGCAGGCTTGCCGTTGACGCGAGTGATCGAGGTCGGGTCCTTGAAGGTCGGTCGCACCTCGGCGACATCGCCGAGCGTCACGGCGGCGTCGCCCGAGACCGCGATGGGGAAGTTCAGGATATCGCCCGGCGTCTCGATCAGCGACGGCACCTTGACCGCGAACCGGCCGGTTTCGCTCTCCAGGGCGCCGGCTGCGACCAGGCTGTTCCCGGTATTGAAGGAGGCGATGAGCCGGTCGAGCGGGATGCCGTAGCTTTGCAGCAGCATCGGCTCGGCGATGATCTCGACAGCCTCGTCTCGGTCGCCGCGCAGGTCGGCGTTGAGCACACCCGGAACCTGTTCGATCGCCGTCTGCGCCTGACGTGCCATGCGAAGCAGCGTGCGTTCCGGCACGTCGCCGCCAAGTGACACGACGAGCACCGGGAAGAGCGAGAGATTGACCTCGGCGACTTGCGGCTCGTCGGCGTCGCTGGGCAGCTCGCTCTTGGCGTCGTCCACCTTGGCGCGCACATCGGCGATCGCCGAGTCGGAATCGAAGCCTGCCTCGAATTCAAGCAGCACGTAGCCGCCTCCCTCAAAGGCGGAGGAGCGCATCTCCTTGACGTTCTCGACCGCCTTCAGCTGCGTCTCGAGCGGCTTCAGGATGAGCCGCTCCGCATCCTCCGGACTGATCCCGCGCTGCGTGACGTTCACGTAGACGATGGGGATCGTGACGTCCGGCTCGGCCTCCTTGGGAATCGTCAGATAGGCGGAGAAGCCCGCCACTAGAAAGAAAAGGAGCGTGGCGATGGTCAGCCGCGCGTGGCTGATCGCGTAGTCGACCGGATTTCGCATGAGCTGAACCTTGCGGCCGGTGCCTTAGGATCTGGAGAGCAGGGCGGGCGTCGGCGCGTTCGCGGCGTCGACCGTCCCGACTTCTTGGCCGTCCTTCACGAAGTCCTGGCCCTGGACGATAATCAGGGCGCCGTCCTTGGGGCCGGACACCCACACCTCGTCGCGCGCGTCCTCGACAATCGCTACGGGCACAGAGGCGACAATTCCGTCCGCTCCGACGGTCCTGACGCTCAGCCCGCCTGCGGCCGAATAGGTGAGGGCGGAGCGCGGCAGCTTCACCGCGGCGACGGGCGCCAGCCTGAACTCGACCTCGGCGGTCACGCCGTCGGCGATCGCGAGGTCCGCATTGTCGAGTTCGACCTCGACCCTATAGGTGCGGGTGGCACCGCTCGCGGTTGGCGCGACGTAGCGCACATTGCCTTTCGCCGTTTGGCCGGTGACCAGACGCACCTCGGCCGGGTCGCCAACCTTGATCTCGCCGAGCTGCCGCTCGGCCACCTCGGCGACAGCGAGCATCGGATCGAGGGCGATGATCTCGGCCACCATCATGTTCGCGTCTATCGCCTGTCCGGTGGTCATCGGCGCGTTGCTGACGACGCCGGAAATCGGCGCGCGGATCAGGCCGCGCTCGTGCTCGGCCTTGGCCACAGCGAGTGTCGCCTCGGCCGCGCGGAGCTCTGCTTCGAGAAGGTTCTTGTCGTTGGCGGGAACGATTCCGCGCTTGATCAGCTGCAGCTTCGAGTCGAGATCCGTTTGCCTTTGTTGAACCAGCGCCTCCGCCTCCGCGACCTGCGCCCCGCGCGCCTCATCGGACAGCGTGGCGATGACGTCGCCCTCCTTGACGCGATCGCCACGGCGCACGTTGAACTCCACGATCGACCCGGCGGTGCGGGCAACGGCGCTAGCGCGATTGTCGGCCTCGGTGCGGCCGGAGAGCGCGAGGCCGCGCGAATGTTGTTCGACGTTTGCTGCGATAACCGCGACCTGGAATAGCGGCTGCGCGGCGGGCGCGCTGGCTTCGCTCGGCGCTTCAGCTGGAGACTCGGTGCGGCCGAACACGCCGGAGCCGATCCACAACGTTGCCGCGACGATGATGACGGCGGCGAGGATGCGACTGTACATCATGACTTGCTCTCCGGGGTCGAAGCGGGACCAGGAAACTTTACGGCGCCCTTCAGAAGCGCCCCAATGAGGGCGAAGACCTCGGCGATCTCGCGCTCTGGATCGAAGTCGGACGCAACCGCCCGGCGGACGAAGAGGCCGTCTCCGAGCTTGGAAATGATCGAAGCGACGGCGCGATTATCCACGTCCGGGTGGATCGCGCCGGCCTTCTTGGCGGCCTCGAAGGTCGCCACCAGCTGCTCCTCGAAGCCGCGATCGAATTCTGTCTGGAGGGCCGCGATCGCCGGATTGCGCGTCGCCTCCGCCCAGATCTCGAGGCAGAGCTTTGCCTTGCCGCGCGCCGCGTCCTCAAAATGCCTGCGGCCCAGCTCGCGAAAGGCCGCCAGAAAGTCCCCGCCGCTCTTGCGCATCTCGGCAAACTCGGTCGCGAGACCAGCCCGGTCACGCTCACAAAGGCCGGCGACAAGCGCGTCCTTGGAGGGAAAATAGCGGTAGAGGTTGCCCGGGCTCATCCCGGCCTCGGCCGCCACGTCCTGCATGGTCGTGCGGTGGAACCCGGCGCGCGTAAAGCTGCGCTCGGCCGCGTCAAGAATGAGCTTTCGGCGTTCCGAGGAGGATTCTTCGGCAAGGGCGCGCAATGCGGGTGCGTTCATAAGTCGTCCGGTGTGAGAATGAAGCGTCATTCATGAGAATGAACGTTCATTCCCATGCCCTTTTTGCGTGTCATTGTCAAGTGGTTATTTCGCAGTTGCGAATGGCGATATTGCGGCGCGAAAAGAAAGCTCCGCGCTTCCCTTTTATGGAGGTGGGGCGCCATCCGCGCGACCGCAATCGAATTTGATTGATCCGTCTCATCAGAGTGATTTGCGTGTGCTCAAATGCGGTCAGCCGAATCGACAAACGTCGGGTGTCCGGCGCATTTTTGGGTCGATGGCGAATTCCGACAACGAAGCTCTGATCGCGGCGCGGCTTTTTCAGTCGGGCAATCCTGAGGTCTCGCGACGCCTTGCCGGCATCCGCCTGCGTGCGCGCGCTGTAGCAGCCGGCGAGATGGTCTTCGAGGCGAAAGCGAAGGCGGACAGCATTTTTCTGCTCGCCAGAGTGGGCGCTGCCGGGGAGCGCGCGTCCGAACCGCTCGTCCAGGTTCGGCTCGCCGAGCACGGGTGGAAGCGCGGGCTTCGCTTCGCCCGAATCGTCCGGGGCGACATCTTCGGCGAGGCCGAGTTGGTGAGCGCCGGCCTCGATCCGCGGCCGGTGACCCGCATCAGCACGGCCCGCGCACTCACCGCGGCGCGGGTGATCAGCATTCCCTGGACCGATCTTACGGCGCTCTTCGAGCTCGATCCGGCGATCCGAACCCGCTTTCTGAAGCTCGCCGCGCGCCGCTTCCTCGACGCCGTCTCCGCGCAGCACAGCCACGGCCACGAGGACCCCGACATTGTGCTTGCCGACTGGTTGGTCGAATTCGCCGCCGATCTCGGCATCGCCGCCTCCAACCGTGTGAGCTTCCCCAGGAAGGTGAACCAGATAGAGATCGCCGACGAGCTTGGCGTCAGCCGCGAGACGATCAGCCGACGGTTGAAGGAATGGGAGCGTTCGGGTCTCGTCACCTCGTCGGCGGCCGGGCTCGAGGTGGTCGACTATTCGCGGCTCGTGCGCATTGCGGGTCTCCATTCCGGCCGCGACCGCGCCGCGCTTTCCCGGGCCGTCGCTGACGTCGCCGCCGAGATCGATCGCGGCGACCTCATCAATGCGCGCAACATCGCTGCCGACATGCTGCGCTACTTTCCCTCGAGCCCCGAGCTTCTTCACGCGGTGGCGCTGGCCGCGGCGCGGAGCGGCGACCGCGACGAGGCGATCTCGGTGTTGAAGGGCGCGCTGCTGACGCCCGACGGCGACCTCGAGGCGCTCCGCGAGTGCGTGCTCCGAGCGCTGAAAAACCCCTTCGCATCGATGGAGCGGCTCGTCGCAGATGAGTGGATCGATGAAGTATTTGAGGATGACGAGGACGTGTCGGCAGAGGTCGGTCTGCGTGAGGTGGAGCGGCTGACGGCTGATCTCGCCGCGCTCGAAGCAAGGCTGCTGAAGGACGCTGCCTTCGAGGCGGGGGAGGCGGGCGACAAGGCGATCGCTGCAGAATCCGGGCGCGCCTATGAGGCGATCTGGCGCTGGGCGGGCAGCTGGTACGCCGGCGTGAACGCCGCCGCGATGACGCTCGTCGCGGGTAACGCCGAAGCGGCAAAAGGCCTCGCGGGAGAAGTTCTGACGCGGCTTCCGGATGAGCCGAAGGACTATTGGGCCGCGGCAACGCGTGCGGAGGCGCTGTTCATTTCCGGTGACAACAAGAGCGGGATCGCGTCGCTCGCGCAGGCGGCCCTCGCCGAGGACGCGACCGATAGCGGCAAGGCCTCGACGGTTTTGCAACTCACTCGGCTTGCTTCGAGTCTCGGCATCGACGTCGAGGAGGTGCGAATGAAGCTTGGCGTGAAGAGCGTCGCGCTCGTTACCGGGCACCTCTTTCGAGGCGGCGAAATGGACGCCGAGGCGCAGGCGCAGGCGGCGCGATCGATCCGCGTCCAGGCCGAGGCGATTTTTGTCGAGCGGAAGATCGGCAACCTCTTCGGGGCGCTTGCCTGCGGCACCGACATCGTGGTGGCGGAGGCGGCGCTCGACTGCGCCATCCCCTTCCATGCCGTCATTCCGTTTCCGCTCGGCCGCTTCGCCGAGCTTTCGGTCGACATCGGCGATCCGAAGGACGCGGCAGGCTCCTGGCGAAAACGCTTCGACCATGTGCTTGCGCACGCCGCCTCGCTCACGATCGTGGACGACGAGATGCCGCTCGAGCGCGATCTCGACGGGCACTTCTACTATGGTTTTCGCTTCATGGCCGGGCAGGTGCTGATCAGGGCGAGCGTGCTGCAGACGGAGTGCCGGCTGATCGCGGTCACCGACGGGTCGGAAGCAATCAACATGGCGGGAACGAGCCGCGCCATGGCGGATTGGCTTGAGGCCGGCCGCGCGCTCGATGCCATCAAGTTCCCCTTCGCCAGAACCGCGCCTGCCGGCCGGCAGCGTGGGGCATCCTCGTTCCGCCCCGTGGTATTTCTTTGGGACGTCGCCGGCAGCCGCGCCGATCAGGCGGCGATCAAGAAGGCCCTCAAGACCAAGGCTCTCGGCGCCAACGCCAAGGAATTTTTGATCGTGCCACGCACTTCGCGCGTCGGTGGCGAGGGCACGGCGATCGTCGCGCCGACGCTCGACGCTGCGCTCCGCCTCGCCGAAGCCTGCGCTGACGAGGATGCGGTGCGCATTATCTGCGATTTCGGGCCGGTGCTCGGCGCCGACATGCAGCCCGACGAGAAGATGATCGCCCGGCTCAAGGTCGGCTCCGACATGCCGGGTTTTCCGAACGGGCGGCCGCTTTCGACGCTTCCCTTCGCCGCGCAGGCGGTCGCCGAGTTCGGCGCGCGGCTCGTTGTGCGGGCAGTGGGGCGGGCGGAGGAGACGCGAGGGGCGGAGGGGGAGGGCCGCGCCCGGCGCAGGTCCGGGCTGCCGGTCTATCGGGTGGGATTCGTGAAAACCTAGCCGCGAATTCCTAGGGATCGACTGGGAGCGGAGCGCGCTTCCCCGGTTGCTCTTCGAGCCCGAGCGTTCCATCCTCCCGTTCGGCGGAATGGTGAAGAGTCGTGAGATGAGCCAGGCGACGAGCAACGCGGATTTTGGTGAGTGGCGGCCGATGGCGAGCGCGCCGAAGGACGGCAGCCGGATACTGGCGGCGATACGCGCCAGCGAGCAGGGGCCCGCCGAGGTCGACGTGGTCCGCTGGGCGAAACCCGAGCCCGCCGGCGACAAATGCTGGATCGCCGCCGATTCCGATCCGAACTGCGTCATCGTCTACGCGGAGGTTGAGCTCACCTATTGGATGCCGCTGCCCGCGCCGCTGCCGAAGCTCCGCGCGGTACAGACCGCGGGCCGGCGTGAGCCGGGGCGCTTCGACGATGAGATGGGCGGCTCGGGGATATGACCTAAACGACCGGACGCCTGCCCTTCATGCGACTGCCGTCCGAAAATTCCGATAGAGCTTTCTCGCGTTGTCGAGGAAGCCGTCCATGTGCGAGGCGGCGTCGCCCTTGAGCTTTGCAAGCGATCCAGGTCCGAGCGTTGATTCCAAGGCGTTTCGGTAAGCCGGCACCGCCGCCCAATTGTCGACGGTCTCAGGTTCGACCTCGACGTGGTACTGCATCGACCAGGCATGCCGGCCGATGCGCATGGCCTGCACCCGGCAAGTGTCCGAGCCGGCGAGGACGACCGCACCCTCCGGCGGCTCGGCGACGCGGACGGAGTGCCACTGCAGGCATTTCTGCCTCCGCGGCATGCCGGAAAGGATCGGGTCGGCGATGCCTTCGGGCGTCAACTCGACCTCGAGCACGCCGATCTCGGGCGGACGCTGCGGCCCACAGGTGCCGCCGAGCGCGTCAGCCAACAGCTGATGGCCGAGGCAGAGGCCGAGGAAGGGGCGATCAAGCTCGCGCACCCACCGGCGGATCGCCCGCTTCTCCGCCGCGAGCCAGGGATGCTCCTCCAGGTCCCACACATCCATCGGCCCGCCCATCACCCAGAGCGCGTCGTAGCCATCGAGCGCAGGGATCGGTTGGCCCTCGTCAAGCTCGACCGCGTCCCACGCGACGCCGTCCTCCGCGAGGAATTTTCGGAGCGTCCCCGGATGCTCGCAGGCGATGTGCTGGAAGACGAGAAGCCGCATCTTTTATCCGCGCCGTGACGGGTTTGCCTTGCGGGAAGAGAGCACACGTTCCGCCCGGGGAGGCAAGAGCGGGTTCAGCAGGCGGGCCGCACCGTTGCAGCAGCAAGCTGTGAGGCGGCGCAGGGGCGGCAAACCGGCTTGCCCGCCTCTCGCCAATCTCCCTCCCGATGTGTATCGTCGAAAACCTCCGGGAGCCTTCGATCCGCAGGGTGGCGAGCAGCATGGCATACGTGCCGAACTGCAAGTGCGATGTGTTTGTGAGTTTCGCGCATCTTGACGATGTCGCCATCGGAAACAGCCCGCCCTGGGTCTCCTCCTTCGCCGGCGATCTCAAGAAGGTGCTGCGCATGCGGCTCGGCGTGCGCGAGGAAGAGGGCCTAAGAGTCTATTTCACCGGCCATTCGAGCCTGGAAACGGGGGTCAACCTCGAATCTGCGCTCATGGAGAATGCTTCCTCGTCGGCGATCTTCGTCGCGATCACGTCGCCCGCTTACGTGGTCGAGGATTCCTGGACCATGCGAGAACTCGCCGCCTTCCAGAAGGCGATGGGCGGAGGCGGCCGGGTCTATGCGATCGAGCATTTGCCGCTCGACAGCAACGACGAATATCCTGCCTCGCTCCGCGAGCTGAAGCGCATGGCGTTCTGGCAAAAGCATCCGGAGCGCGAAATGCCCGTCACCATGACCGCGGGCTCCGACACCTATCTGCAGACATTGTTCGATCTCGCCGAGCAGATCCGCAAGCAGCTGAAGAAGATGAAGGAGGAGCAGAAGACGGCGTCGGCGTCGCTCGCCGAGATCGCCAAGTCCGCGCTCGCAGAGTCATCGCCGGTGCGCCGTTCGGGCGAGGGACGCGCGATCTTCCTCGCGCAGGTGACCGACGATCTCGACGAAGAGCGCGAGCAGGTCCGCCGCTACGTCGAGCAATATGGTGTCAAGGTGCTGCCGGAGGGCGTCTATGCGCAGGGTGGGGTGGATTTTGCCAACGCGCTGGAGGCCGATCTCGCTCGCGCCGATGCCTTCGTCCAGCTACTCAGCCGCACCCACGCCAAGCGCCCGCCCGACATGCCGCTCGGCTACGATCGCATGCAATTCGAGCGGGCGGTCGCGCGCAGCCTTCCGATCATGCAGTGGCTCCGGCCCGACACCGATCCGGCCGGCGTCGCCGACCGCGAGCATGCCAAGCTTCTTTCCGGCGAGAACGTGATGCGGATCGGGCTCGAGGCGTTCAAGGCCGATATCGTTAAGCGGATCGGCAAGCCGCCACCGCCTCCGCCCTCCGGCGAGCAATTCATCTTCATCAACGCCGACGGCAGCGACATCAAGCTCGCGGAGGATCTGCGACGCGAGTTCAAGAGCGCCAATCTCAGCGCGGCGGTTCCCATCCTGCAGGGATCGTCGGAGGATGTGCGGCTCGATCTCGAAGAGAACATCGTCGAGTGCGACGCGCTGGTCATGGTCTACGGCGAAACGACGCCGGTCTGGGTGCGTGGCCAGCTCCGCCTCTATTCGAAGCTAAAACACCGGCGCAGGCAGCCCTTGAAGGCGCTCGCCATCTATCTCGGACCGCCGGAATCGAAACCCGACATCGGCATGGACCTGCCTGAAATCCGCCGCCTCGACTACCGCGACGGCACGGCTGCGGAGAGCGTACGCCAGCTCCTGACGGGCGTCCATCAATGAGCGCAGCCGGGGGGCGTCTGCCCTATCCGGGGCTGCGCTCCTTCACACGCGAAGAGACGGACCTTTTCTACGGCCGCGAAGGCTGCGTCGACGACATGGTCGACCGCCTGGCGGCGACACGCTTTCTCGCGGTGCTTGGCGCATCGGGAAGCGGAAAATCGTCGCTGGTCAAGACGGGGCTCCTCGACGCGCTGGAAATCGGGCTCCTGCATCAGGCCGGATCGCGCTGGCTGATCGCCGATTTTCGGCCTGGCGACCGGCCGGTCCACAATCTGGCGGAAGGGCTGCTCCGCGCCGGCGCGCCCAACCCGGCGGAGCCGCCGGACGAGGAGGAGGTCAGGCTGCTCCGCGCCTTTTTCGCGCGCGGTCCGCGTTCCGTCGCCGAGTGGTGCGCGGCAGACAATCTGCCCGAGGGCGTGAACCTGCTGCTGCTCGTCGATCAGTTCGAGGAGCTGTTCCGTTACGGTGCCTATGCCGAGCGGGAGGAGGCGGAGGCCTTCGTTTCACTGCTTCTGGAAAGCGCGCGTGCGCCGCTCGCGGAGGCCCGCATCTACGTCGCCATCACCATGCGCTCCGAATATCTCGGAGCGGCTGCGCTCATCGACGGTCTCGCCGAGGCGATCAACAAAGGTCTCTATCTGACGCCGCGCATGAGCCGCGACCAGGTGCGCGAGGCCATCGTCGGACCGGCCGCCGTCTGCGGATTCTCGATCGAGCCGGCTCTGGTCAACCGCCTTCTGAACGACCTCACGTCCTTCGCGCCGTGGGAGGATGCCGATACTGGGCATCAGCTCGAAAGGCTCGTCCGCCGCGCCGACCAATTGCCACTCATGCAGCACGTGCTGAACCGGCTCTGGTCGATCGCCGAGGAGAGGAGCAGCGGCGGTCCGATCGAGCTGAAGCTCGCGGACTATGATGCAGTGGGCGGACTCCGCGGCGCGCTTGCCGCCCACGGCCGCGAGATCCTCGACGAGCTCTTGCCCGAGCACCAGGAGGTGGCGTCCGCTGTCTTTCGCGCGCTGACCGCCGGATCGAGCCTCGCCGAGGCGGTGAGGCGCCCGACCGAGTTTGGCGAGCTTGTCGAGATCGCCGGCGGCGACGAGATCGCCGTGCGCGAGATCGTCGAGGCATTTCGCGCGCCAGGACGGAATTTTCTTGTGCCGCCGCGGCCGACGCCGCTTCGCACGACGACGGTGATCGATATCAGCCACGAAAGCCTGATCCGTCAGTGGGACGAGTTCGCCCAGTGGCTGCAGCGCGAAATCACATCGGCGGATACCTGGCGGCGGCTTGTCGACGCGACCGAGCGCTACAAGCGAGGCGAAGCGAATCTGCTCTCCGGTCTGACGCTCGCCTCGATCGCCAATTGGTGGGACACCGAGCGTCCGACCGCTGCATGGGCGAAACGCTACGGCGGCAGCTTCGATCAGGCAGCCGAATTCCTGGGCGACAGCCGCCGCGCCGAGGAAGAGAGCAAGCAGGCGGAGATCGCTGAACGCCGCCAGAAATCGCGAAACCGACTCGTCACCGCGGCGATCGTCCTGATTCTCTGCATCATCACGCCGCTCACCGGTTTTGCCGGATATTCGGCCTGGCGGGCGAACCAGGAGGCGCTGCGCGCCAATCAGGAAGCGGACGCGGCCGACGAGGCGCGCAAGGTCGCGGAGTCGGAAAGGTTGGTGGCCGAGACCGAGCGGCAACGCGCCGACCAGGAGCGAACGCGCGCGCTTGCCGCGCAGCAGGATGCTGTTGAACAGGCGGCGGCGGCCGAGACCGAGCGGCAGCGCGCCGACGAGGAGCGCCAGCGTGCGCTCGCCGCGCAACAGGAAGCAATGCAGCAGGCGGCGGCGGCCGAAACGGAGCGCCAACGCGCCGACGAAGAACGCCAGCGGGCGCTCACCGCGCAGCAGGAGGCGATGCAGCAGGCTGCGGCGGCCGAGGCGGAACGCCAACGTGCCGATGAGGAGCGTCAGCGGGCGCTCGCCGCACAAAAGGAGGCGATGCAGGCTGCTGTGCTTGCCCAGGCGGAGACTGCCCGCGCCGACCAGGAGCGCGAACGGGCCGAGCGCGCACGCTCAGAGTTCCAGCGCGCAAATCTGCAGCAGGTTGCGGGCCGCATCGCAGCGCTGCAGCAGGAGGGTTCGTGGGAGACCGCGTCCAACCTTCTCGGGGCGCTGTGGCAGCAATTGATCGGTCCGGACGCCAAGCTGCGCCAGACTTGGCTCATTGACCCGATCGTGGCGGCAATTGCCCGCCAGAGCATGGCCGAGTTTCCGATCTTCCCAGATTTTCTCGCCTACAGCGGCTATTCGGGCTGGACCGGGACCTCTGGCCGTTTTCGCGTCTACGCGCTCGATCGCGAGGCGGATGACGGAAGCACCGTGGAGGACGGCAACAAGGTCATCGCGATATTCGACGCGGTGACCGGCTCCGTGCTTGGATTGTTCGAGCTTCCGGAGGGATCGGACCTCGGATCCGAAGCAGATCTCGTGTCGCCGGATGGAAGCCGCGTGGCCATCGTCACCGACAAGGCCGAAATCGCGCTATGGGCGACCGGCCAGGCGGCGCCGACGCTGATCCCGCTGCCTGACCTGGGGGGCGGCAAGGTGGCCGTGGCGCAGCTTGCCCCTGTCAATAGCGACGCCCGTTTCGCGCTCTATCTGACGCTTGACGACGACCCCAACGAAATCGTCGTCGTCGACCCTGCAACGCAGGCAATCACCTTCAGCCTGACGACCGCCGATATCGCTGCTGGCGCCGCTCTCGACACCGTCAACAACGTGAAGCTGCTCGGATTCGTCGACAACCGGCTCATGTTGCTGGTGAACGATTCCGATGGCCTGATTGTCACGGTCGACGTATCCGACGGCGCGATTCGCGTGCTGGAGACGGGCGCCGGCGTCACCGGCGCGGAGATTACGCCGGACGGCGTGATGCTGTTGACGCTCACCTGTCCGGGATCCTGCACCGAGGAGCACCTGACCGCATTCGACATCCGGCTGAACGCGCCTTTGTGGGTGGAAAGGGTGCCCATCGGAATGAGCCTATCTGAAGGGGCGATCAGCGAAGTCGCGATCGATGGGATGCCGACCTACAGCGCGCTGGTCGAGCAGGAAGGCTCCGCTATCGTCTTCCAGATTCCGAAGGACGGTCTCGATCGTGTGGCGCGGCTTGACGGAGAATCGCATGCCCGCATCGGGCCGATCACCCTCGACGGACAGGGCGGCTTCCGCCTGGTCGAGTCGGCGAGCGACACCACCTCGGAAGATGGTGTCGCGGCCGCGGGCGTGTTGGCGAACTACCGGATTCCGCTCACTCGGCAAAAACTCGGCCTTTATGTCGCGCCGAACTCCGTCGCCATCTATGAGGGCGAGGACACGCTGCGTATCGCTGGTGTGACCTACCCCACCAACGACGACAGCTATGACGCCGAGCTTCTGGTCTACCGCTTGCGCCAGGACGGCGAGTTCGAAGTGGACGTTGCGTTCCGCCCTACCTTGATCGGCGAATCCGATTGCATCGCCGCGGTCGCTTTTGGCGGTGACGGCAGATCGCTCCTCTTCCGACATGTCGACGGATCGCTGCTCTATGCCGCGGCGTTGGGAAAGGGCGCCAGCATCGGTTGGCACAACCGCGGCGCAGAGGGACCGGAGAACAGCGTGACGCTCACCGAATCGTCGCCGGCCACCGACTGCGAGCCGGCCGACTCCGAGTCGAAGAGCGAGGTCGAGGAGAGGATCGTGGCGGTCGACCCGGCGGGCGACAGGTTCGCGCTGCTCGACAAGGAAGGGGCGGTCTGGTGGGTCGATGTCGAGGGCGCCGGCGGAGAGGCGGAGGCGCTGCTTTCCACTCGCGATTTTGCGCCGCTTAAGCGCGCCGGCTCCGGTATGATCTGGGTCGCAGGCGATCCGGCGCGCGGCCGCGCGGCCCTGGTGTCTCGCTCGGCGGTGGAGATCGTGCCGCAGGGGGCCACGATTGCCGAGGATGCGAAAGCCGTGCGGGGCGAGGCCACAACCAGCGATCCAGCAGCTGAGGCAGAGGCGCGGGGCGAAGCCGCCGCCGCTGCCGGGCAGGACCCGAACCGTAGGCAGAGGCTGGTGCGGTGGGGCGAGCCGCAGGCGGCTGCGTTCGGCCCGGATGGCGAGGTCGCCGTCGCCTATAGCGGCGGCCAGATTTCAGGCTTTCGCCAGGCCGAGGACGGCGTCTGGTCGATCCATTTTGACGGCACGTTCTTCGTGAAGCGCGTCGTGGGGCTGTTCGCGTCGAAAGAGTGGATCGCCGTCGCCGACGACCGCGACGCCGTTGTGGCGCTCGATGCCGCCACCGGCTCGCTTTCCGGCTATTCCCGCATCCCGGCCAACCCCTCTGTGCTGGCGCTGCGGGCGGATGGCAATGTGCTCTCCCTCGAATGGGACACTGATTCCGTTGCGACCGTCGCCTTCGGCGATATGCCTTCAGCCGCTGGGCTCGCCGACGCGGCGGCGCTCGTCGCCATGCGCAGCACGCTCGACCCGGAAGCGGATGCGAGCCTCGATTCCCTCATTCTCGATCATGACATGGAGCGCTCGCTGACGGCCGCCGCCGGGGCGGCAAGCGTGGATTGTTCCGTCGAATCGAGGAACCACCTCCTCCGGCTCGAAAATCAGCTGCTTGGCGACATTGCGGCCGATACGACCCCTGTCCTGGCGACTGAATGCAGCGCATCCGGCAATGAGGGAGGCACCCTCGAAGCGGCCGAGGTCCTTGCCCGGCACGGCAAGAGCGCCAGCGTCAGGGAGCTCGTCGAGGATGGCGCCTTCTCGCGCGTCCTGCAGGCCGCGGCGGCTGGTGACGCGGCGGCAAATCGCATGCTCGGCGCAGTGCTGGCGCGGATTGCGATGGAGCGGGGCGAACTCGCCACGACGGCAATCGCCGAGGATGCGATGCGGTTCGGCACGAATCTTCCCTCGACGATCATGCGGGCGATCGCGGCGGGCGGCCCGATCGAGACGTCCATTCTCGAGTCAGCGCGCCGGCAGACCGGACCCGACCCCGCCGCCCACCAGCTGCTCGGACATTGGAACGAACGCCGGATCAACGACCTCGAGGCGCTCGCCAACGCGCTCTTCGAGTTCTCCGTGGCCGAACGGCTGTATCGCGCCGGCGGCCGCGTGGAGGAAGCGCAGTTCGTTGCTCACAGGCGCGCGCAGCTCGCCCGCCTCCTGCCCGAAAGCCGCGTGCTCGATGTCTCCGCCGCCGTTGACGCCTGGACGCCCAAAACGCCGGAGATGGCGCCCCACGGCCCGCTTGCCGATTTGCCCAGTGACCCGGCGGCGCGGCGTGCGCTCGACACGGAAAATGCCGATCGGCTTGCCGAGCTGCTGCCCGGTTCGCCACTCCTCGAAACGCTCCGCACGGAGCTCGAGCGCGCGCGAATCATCGATCTGCGCAGTTCGAACCCGAAGGCCGCGGCCGAGCTCCTGATCGATCTCGGGCGACGGGCCGGCGGAACGGCGCAGTGGTCGCCTGACCTGGTGCGTGAATATCTCGGACTCGCCGAGGAGATCGGCGAAGGCGGCGATGCCGCGAGCTCCTTTCGGCTCGCAGCCGAGGCGGTGAAGATGATCGGGACCGCTTTCAAGTCCCCTATCCACGCGAACGGAGAGGCGAGCGGCCTCTTCCGTCGCGCCGCGGATCAGGTCGCCGCGACCGCCGCTTCGGCGCCGCGTGATCTCGTCGTCGCCGCCATGAACGAGCTCGACCTGTCGCCGGTGATCTATGAGTACGACAACCTGCCCGGGGTCAAAGACGAAGCGGAAAGCACCGCCGCCCAGCAGGTTCTCGAATCCGCCGCCCACATGGCCGAGGCGGTCGCCACCAACTCCGACGACCCGCAAAGATGGAACCGGCTGCGCGGCCTTTCGCTCTTCTGGCAGGGTGTGCTCGTCAACGATAAGGATTCCGCACAGGCTACCCCGATCCTGAGATCGAGCGCCGATATCTTGCGTCTTATCGTCGAGGCCGATCCGAACAATGCGGAATCGCGCTTCCGATTTGCCGAGGCACTACGTTGGGTCGGGCTCGCCGAGCCGTCGACTGAGGAGGCGGCGGCGACCGAGCGGGAGGCGATCCGCCAATACGAGACGCTGTGGAATGATCGGTCGAAGCTGGACGCGACTCTGCTCAGCCAGGTGGGAGTTGGTTACGGCTTCGGGCTCGCCAACCTCGCCCAGACGATTCGCGAGATCAACCTGGCCGATCTCAGCGACGGACGGTCCGCGGAGGAGCACGTCGGCTGGCTGCTCGATGTGCTGGCGCTGGCGGCGGAGAAGGACGACGTCAACGCCACCATGATCGGGATGGACGCGGCGAGCGGCGATTCGAGCTTCGTCGGCGGCTGGTACCGCATGAGCTCCTACGGCTGGCCGCTCGGGTTCCTCAGTGGACTGGTGAATGTGGAGGCGGGGCGAGAGCCGGTGAGCGAGTGCGACCTCCTCGCCGCCGATCCCTATGACCCGCTGCGGCGCGCCCCGGGCCTCGTGCTCGATCAGGTCAAGGTCGAGGAGGCCGAAGCGACGTGCCGTGCTGAAACGGAGCGCAATCCCGAGGACCTGCGCGCGAGCTACCAGCTGGCGCGCACGATCGGCTCGGACACGGATCGCGAGACGGAATATCTGCCTCTCGCCCAAGCCGCCGCTGAGGCAGGAGTTTCGCAGGCCTTTGCGCTCGTCGCCGATGCGCTGAACGAGAAGGACGACGACCGCAGCGGCGACGCATATGCCGCCGCGAGCCAGCGGACAATCATCGAATCCTTCGCCATCCTCTATCCCTATCTGAAGGACCGCGCCGAGACCGAGCGCGACCAGCTCGGGCTTGCCTGGTACGCCAACAAAGCTGCGAATCTGGGAGTCGTCGAGGCGCATATCGCGCTCGCGGAAATGGCAGAGGATCCGCAGCGGAGACGTTTCCACCTCGAGCTCGCGGCGCGCCTTCTCGAGGAGGCTGGCGAAGCGGGGGCGGCCGCCGATGCGCACCGAAGGGCGAGCGTCGTCCTGGTGCGCAAGGCCGATCAGGAGCGGATCGAAGTCGAGGTCGCGGCGTGGAAGCCGGAGAGTTTGGTTGAGCTTCCCGCGGATTTGGACGCCAGCTGACGGTACGAGCCCGCGCGCAGGTCTTTCCTCTCCCCGGATAGGGGAGAGGAAAAGCCAGAGTTGTCAGCTCTCGCGGTCCTCGAGCGGCTCGCAGCAAGTGGCGTCGTCGGCCGCGGGCTGTTCCTCAATCGGATATTCTACCGCCTCGAACGCATAGAGCATGGCGTCGCTGGAAGCGTTGCACATCCAATAGGCGTCGTCGCCGTTCTTCAGCCAGACGAGATAGTCGCCGAGCGCGTCGTGACGGTTGCGACGATCTCCAGGTCCTCCATGTAATCTCCGACCGCCGCGCAAAGTCTCTCCGCGCTCTCGGCCGGACCCGGGCGGCGTCCGCTTTCCTCCTCCGCCACGAGCTCAGAACCTTCGCCGCTGAGGAGGTCGCCGTTCAGGAGAACGTTCGCATAGACCTCACCATCCGCATTGGCGTTGCAGAGCCCGAGGTCCTCGTCCTTGTCCCGGAGCCAGACGATCCAGTCGCCCATGCCGTCCTCGATCGCCTCGACAAGCTCGGCCGGCTTGTAGCCGTTGAAGTCGAGGCAGGCGGCGACGGCGCTGTCGTGGCCCTCTGGCCGCCAGTCGTCGGAACCCGCCTCGGCGGCCGTCGCGGTGGCGGCAACCAGAATGGCGGCTGCCGCGATCATTGTCGTGCGCATCGTGGTGCTCCTTGTGCTCCGCCCGGTCGGGCGCTGCTGATGCCCATCACCTAGTGACAGCGGGTCGCGCGCATTGTGATGCCCCTCACAAACCGCAGCCGGAAGGGGCCGCATGTTGGCTCCCGTCGGATGCGGGATCTTCCCTCCCGCCCGGCGATGAAGCCTCCTCCGACCTGCCGCCGTCCCTCGGGACGGCGGTTTTTCTTTGACCGGCCCGATCGGCATGGCGACAATCGCCGCGTTGGATCGCGTCGATGAATCGGGGCTCGCACCCCGGCTTGTGGGAGCGTCGCGGCGTGCGCAAGAGCCTTCCGAATGCCATTGCGGAAGTGGAACGCCTGCTGGAGCAGGGCGACCTGCTCCTGGCGTTCGACCGGGCAAGCGAGCATCTCCAGCGCTATCCGGATGACGAAGTGCTAAAGCACCGCGGCGTGCTGGCGCTCGCTCGCGCCGGGGCGACCGACCGCGCGGCGCGGCTCTTCAAGGAGTGGGGGCTCGATCGCTCGCGCGAAGGCCATGTGCTGGCGCTCGAAGCGCGCATCGCCAAGGACCGGGCGTTGAAGCTTTCCGGCGAGGCGAAGCGTGAAGCGCTGGGCGAGGCGGCCGCGATCTACCGGCGGATCAACGAGGCGAGGCCGGACTACTATCCGGCGATCAATTGGGCGAGCCTCGCCTTTCTGGCGGGGGACCGTGAGGAGGCGTGCCGCGTCGCGAAAATCGTGCTCGCCGATCCTAAGGTCAGCGGAGCGGCCGACTATTGGGCGCTGGCGACGCGGGCGGAAGCAAATCTTCTCCTCGACCGACGCGAAAGTGCCCGCGCGGATCTGGCGGAAGCGGCGGCGCGTGCGGATGCCGGCGCCGGCGCCCGCTCGAGCACGCGTCGGCAGCTTCGCCTGATCCTCGCCGAAATGGGCCTCGACGCTACCGAGGTTGCGGCATTCCTGGCGCCGCTCGCGCCTCCGACGACGCTGCACGTCGTCAATGCCGAGTCGGCCGAAAACTTTGGCGAATACGCCAAGGCCGCGACCGTCCGCGCGGCGCTCCAGCGCATCCGGCAGCTCCTTGCCGAGCTGCGGCCCGGCGCCGTTTTTGGCTCGCTTGGGAGCCCGGCCGAAATCCTTTTCGCGGAGGAAGCGCTAGCCGGGGGGGCGGAGCTGAGCGTCGTGCTCGCGACATCCGACCCGGCGGCGGTGGAGCAGGCAATTGCCGCGGCCGGCGCAAGCTGGATTCGGCGGTTCCGATCCTGCTGCCGGAAAGCCCAACGCGTCTTCTCCGTCGCCGAAGACGCCACCGCCGACGATACGGGCCTCGTGGACTATGCCGCGCGTGTTGCCATGGGGCTGACGCTTCTGCGAGCGCAGCATCTCGACGGTGAGGCGGCGCAGATCGTGCTGGACGGCGGCTCCGGCGTCGAAGCTCCGCCGGCGGTTCGATCCTGGCGCGAAAGTGCTCCTCGCCAACAGATCGCGCTTTCGTTGAAGGAGGCTGCGCGCAATTCGACTCCCGCCGCGCCCCGCACCGAGGAAAGGAGCTGCTGCGCCGTCGTCTTCGGCGATCTACCGGGGTTTTCCAAGATGCCGGAAAAATATCTGCCGGTGTTCTGGGAGACGGTGATGGGGGCGATCGGCGATGTCCTTGGTGAGTCGCGCGATGCGGTGGCGCTCAAGAACACCTGGGGCGACGCCATTCATTTCGTCATCCCCGATGTCCGCCGCGCGGCCGAGATCTGTCTCGCAGTCCAGCAGCGGTTGCAGACGATCGACGGGCAGATGCTCGGCCGCGACGAGGCGCCGACCATGCGGATTGGCGCGCATTACGGGCCGGTCTTCGAGGGATGGGATCCGATCGTCGCGCACCGGACATACTACGGCCGGGCTCTGTCGCGGGCAGCGCGCATTGAGCCGATTACGCCACCCGGCACCGTCTATGTAACGGAGGCTTTCGCCGCGATCCTGCTCCTCGAAAGCCGCGGCGAGTTCACCTGCACCTATGTCGGCCAGGTGCCGCTTGCCAAAGGCTACGGGACCTTCCGGATGTACGATCTGGCGGCAGTTGGAGGCGGATGAAGCTCCGCGCCATCTCAGCTCAGTCCGCCTGAGCCTCTGCCGCCATCGCTTTGAGTATCGCCTTCACTTCGAAGGGCCGGAGCTCCGGATAGGCGCCGAGTAGCAGCGCCACGAACCCGCACATGATTGGCGTCGCAAAGCTCGTGCCGGTCATCGTCGTGTAGCCGCCGCCATGCGCGGCGACTGGCACGTCGACGCCGTGGGCGGAATATTCGATGACATCGTTGCGGTAGAGCCACCGCCCTTCGGGACCCTTGCCTTCGTTATCGACGCCGACGCAGGGGATGAGCGCGGCGGGAAAGCCGTCGTCCTGCAGTGGCATGTTGCGGCGCGAGGCGACGATTACCTTGCCCTTGCGATAGGCGTCCTCGGCGAGCGCGCTCATGCGCGGCAGATATTTCTCGCTCGCCGCGAGGCTCATGTTGAAAAGCCCAGCCTCGCTCCGCACGGCATGCTCGAAGCCCGCGATCATCGCTTCGCCGCTGCCGCGGTTGTTGCCGCCGAGCACGCGCAGATCGATGAAGCTCGCATTGGGTGCGATCCGCGCGATGATCGAGGCGACGCCGGTTCCGTGTCCGTAGAGGTCGTTGTTGGCGAAGGGATCGCTCTCGCGGCTTTCCACCTCACCCTCAGCGTCGGCTTCGAAGGCCATGCCGCGCAGCACCCGGTTGGCGAGGTCGGGATGCGATCCGTCGATGCCGCTGTCGAGGACCGCCACTATCACCGGGGCAAGATTGCGCTTGGAAAGCTCGTCGACAGGAACCTCAAGGGCGCGCGCCAGCAACCCCTTGGGCAGGCTCATTGAGAGCCTCCGGCAGCGGGCGCCATCGCCTCTACCGCCTCCAGCATCCGCGCGAGCTGGCGGATGGTGCCGCTGTCGCGTTGGAGCAAGCGGCCGACGCGCTCCAGCACCTCTTGCGCCAGCGGATCGGCGGCGAGCGCGGCCGGCTGTAGCCCCGCCGCGTCGGCGTCGGCCGAGCGGGCGCGCAGGAGGAGCGCTTGATTGACCACGAGGGCGGCAATTGTGGCGAGGCAGGCATAGAGCTGCCCGTCGTCCATGGTGAAGCGTTTTGCGTCCTTGTTGGAGACCGCGGTGATGACCCCGATCAACCTGTCGCCGAGCATCATCGGTGCCGAGATCACCGCCTTGATGCCGCCCATGGCCTCCGATTGATGCACGTCCTTGTAGCGTGGCGCTCCGATCTGCACTTCGCCCGTCTCCGCTGCGAGCCCGGCAAGACCCTTGCCGAAGGGCACGCGCTGGCCGATCAGAATGCTCTCCGACTCCTTGTTGCCGTAGGTCATGACGAAGGTGAGGTCGTTCGCCTCCGGGTCGTAGACGAGGAGCGAGCCCTCGTCGGCGCCGACCGCGCGCACCCCGGTTTCCACGATTAGGCGCAGCACCTGATCCTCGCCGGTCGCTGGCATCAGGCCGAGATAGCGTGTCATCAGCTCGGCCTGCACGTCCCTTGCGTCAGCCATGTCGTTCTCCTCGCGCGACGGCGTTGGCCATCTATGCGCCCTTCGTCCGGCCCGCGGCCCGGCCCTGGCTCGGCGGCGGAGCTTTCATAGCGCCTTTCTGCCCACCGGGAGCGCCGCGCGGAGAACCGGCGATTTCCGCCGGACGCACTGGCACCGAGCCGTGCACCTCAAAGTCGGCGGTATCGGCATAGGCCTTCTTGGCCTGCGACAGTTTTGCGAAAAGCGATGGTCGGGTCGAAAGCTCCGCCGGCGTGCCGATATCGCTGAAGCGGCCATCTTCCAGGCAGACGATCTGGTCGGCGAGCGCGCCGACAAGCTCCATGTCGTGATCGACGAGAAGCACCGTGCGCCCGACTGTGGCCAGGCGGATGGCCTCGACGATCTTGCCGACGCTGACCGCGTCGATACCGGTCGAGGGCTCATCGAGGAGCAGGATGCGAGGCTCGGCGAGGAGGGCGCGGGCAATGGCGAGGCGCCGCCGCTCGCCGCCGGCAAGCCCGCTCTTTCCGGCCATGCGGGGAACCGCCGTGGCGAGCGGATCGCTCGGCGAAATGCGCTCCAGCGCCGGCCAGAGATCGGCGGCGCGGCAGGCGGCCTCCATTGCCGTGTCGCTCGCGCCGGGCACTGCGAGCCTCAAATTCTCGCGCACGTCGGCTTCAACGAAGAGCGGGAACTGCGAAACGGTGGCGATCATCGAGCGGAGCTCCGACAGGCCGATGTCGCGGATGTCGACGCCGCCGATAGTCACGCGCCCGTCATGCGGGTCGAAGAGACGCGAGACGAGGCGGAGGATCGTCGTCTTGCCGGAGCCGGAGCGCCCAACGAGCGCCGTTATCCTGCTTGGGGGGAAGGTGAAGCTCACATGATCGAGCACGGTGCGCTCCGGCGTTGGGCGGTAGGTGAGGTCGTGGAGAGCGAGGTCGTGGGGGGCGAGATCCGCGGCCGACTTCTTGCCCTTGTCCTCCACTTCGAGCGGCTCTTCGAGGATCAGCCCGATTTTTTCGATGTTCGGCCAGGCCGTGTTGATGCCGCTGTAGAACTGGATCATCTCCTGGATCGGCTGCACGACGCGCGGCACGAAGAGGTAGATGCCGACGACTGCCTGCACCGCGTCGCCGCCGACGGCGAAGACCGCCCAAAGAATCAGGCCGACCTGCAGGATCGTCGGAACTGCTGCCTGGAACTGATTCGCCTTCTCACCCTGGATGACCGCCCGGACCTGCGCATTCGCAAGCTCTTTGAGCTTGGCGCCGAAGGCAGCCGAGCGGCGCGGCGCCGCATCCATGAGCTGGACTTCTTGCGGCGCTGTCAGCGAGTCGACGAGCGTATTGTTGACCGCGCCGAGCTTCTCGCGGACCTCGCCGTAAGCGCTGCGGAGCCGGCTCGACAGCCACCACCCGCCGACGGGGAGAACGATGAGAAGCACGGCGAGGAGCGCGTAGATGACGTCGTCCTGACCCCTAAGCTCACTCAGATTGTAAAAGAGGAAAAGGAGCGCGGTGACGAGCGAGACGCCGCGCACGAACGGGAAGCTCAGCACGTCGCGCAGCATCGGCTGGGCGCCGGCCGTGTATTGCATGATGACGGCGGTGTTCTCCCCCAGGTCGTGGCGGGCATGGTAGCTCGGTCCGAGCCGGATCAGCTTGTCATGCAGGCGGAGCTGTAGTTTTTGCAGCATCAGCGTGTTGATCCACACCGTGCCGACCCGGTTGGCGAAGGAAAGTCCGATCACGATGAAGGCGGTCACCGCGAAAAGGATTGCGGTCCACGTCGTTTCGGCGGGCAAGATGTAGTCGATGAAGTAGAAGCCCTCGGCCGTTGCGGGGCGAGGCTCGGCCGCGGCCTCGCGTTGCGCCTGGCCGATGAAGTTGGCGATCAGCTGAGCGTTGTACTGCGTCATCACGTTGGTGACGAGCGCGAGAAAGGTGATGAGGTAGAACGGCCCGACGATGCCCGAGATGGCCTGCCGCGCCCAACGGAACAGTTTTACGGGCGACAGCGGTGACTGGGCGATAGGCGGTGCGATCGGACCTTTCACGGCACCTCCTCGGTAAAGACCGGTCGCCCTCGACCAGCCGCCGGGCGGGCTCACGCCGCCGCCGAAACCGCTAGTCGAAATTGGAAGCGGGGGCGGCGTTGGCGCCGCCCCAAACGTCAGACGAACGCTAGATCTCGAAATAGGAGCCGCAGTTCCAGCAATAGTAGCCGAGCCACACATTGGTGTCGGCGACCACGTCATTGACCGCCCAGCAGTTCCAGCAGACGGCGCCGGTCCAGTAGGTCGCCTGACCCTCGACGTCACTGATTTTTGGCTTCTTGCCTTTGCCGATCTTGTCAGCAGCGACCTTGTCTTTGTTGCCCTTCTTCGTCAGTTTTACTTTTGCATCTGCCATTTCACGTCTCCTTCAGAATGCACGGGCCACGCCGTGCCCCCCAATACCCGCGCTCGGGAACCGGCTCCGAAAACATGCACCGCACTCGGCCACGCCGTTCCAGCGGATTTCAGACCGCGATGGCCTGATTCCGACCAGTCCGGTTCATCGCTTGTGTGGAGATCATCGAGAGGGTGCGTGTCTAACTCCGAGCGAAGACGACTACAATGTTCTCCCAGCGCGCAAGAATGCACAAGTTACAAAACGGCAAAGCGGTACATACAGTCAAAGCGCTCAACTGTTTCGGGAGGCGTATCCTGGCGCAGGGTGCCACGGCAGCACGCTTCGTGATAAGTGCGGCGATCGCCGGCGCGATCTTTCGAATGCAATACCGATGAAAGGCGAAAGCCATGAAACAGGCGGAACTTGCCAATGTTCCGACGCAGCTGTTCCTCGGCGGCGAGTGGCGCGATGCCTCCGATGGCGGCACCTTCGAGGTCGATAATCCGGCGACCGGCGAGGTGATTGCGACGGTGGCGAGCGCCACTGTGGCCGACGGCAAGAAAGCCCTCGACGCGGCCGAGAAAGCTTTTCCCGGCTGGGCGGCAGTGAAGCCGCGCGAACGCGGCGAGGTGCTGCGCAAGGCTTTTGAGCTGATCATGGCTGAGAAGGAAGAGCTTGCTCGCTTGATCACGATGGAGAACGGCAAGGCGCTGCCGGATTCGCGCGCCGAAATCGCCTACGCGGCGGAGTTCTTTCGCTGGAGCGCGGAGGAAGCGGTGAGGGTGATCGGCGACCTGTATCGCGGGCCGTCGAGCGGTGCGCGCATACTCGTGGGGCATAAGCCGGCGGGGATCGCTGTGCTCGTCACGCCATGGAATTTTCCCGCCGCGATGGCGACGCGAAAGATCGGGCCGGCGCTGGCCGCCGGCTGTCCGGTAGTCTTGAAGCCCGCCTCGGCGACGCCGCTTACGATGCTCGCGCTGATGCCAATTCTCGAGCAGGCGGGCGTACCGAAGGGGATCGTCAGCGTGCTGCCGTCGGCGCAATCCGGCAAGCTTGTGGACGCACTTCTGCATGACGATCGCGTGCGCGTTGTCTCCTTCACGGGTTCGACCGAGGTCGGGCGAAAACTCCTCAAGGCGGCGGCGAACAACATCCTCACTCCGGCGATGGAGCTTGGCGGCAACGCGCCCTTCGTGGTGTTCGAAGACGCCGACATCGATGCCGCGGTCGCCGGCGCCATCGTCGCCAAGATGCGCAATATCGGCGAGGCCTGCACGGCGGCGAACCGTTTCTATGTGCACGACAAGGTGCACGACGCTTTTGCCAGGAAACTCGCCGACAAGATGGGTGCCATGAAGATCGGCAACGGCCTGGAAGAGGGCGTCGAGGTTGGCTCGCTTGTCAACGCCGAGACGCGCGACAAGGTGGTCGAGCTCGTGGCCGATGCGGTCAAGCGCGGCGCCAAGGTGCTGACCGGCGGCAGCATCCGCAACGGCCCTGGCTATTTCTATCAGCCGACCGTACTCGTAGACGTGCCGGATGACGCGCGCTGCTTCCACGAAGAGATTTTTGGGCCGGTCGCGGCGATCGCTCGTTTCTCCGACGAGAACGACGCATTGCAACGCTGTAACGCCACCGAATACGGTCTCGTAGCCTATGTGTTCACCAAAGATCTGAAGCGCGGCCTTGCGTTCTCCGAAAAACTCGACTTCGGCATGGTGGGCCTCAATCGCGGGCTCGTCTCCGACCCGGCGGCGCCCTTCGGCGGCATGAAGCAGTCGGGCATCGGCCGCGAGGGCGCACACTTCGGGATCATGGAGTTCCTCGAGACGCAATATATTTCGGTCGAGTGGTGACCGGTGACAGCATGGTGACGGGACCGGCGTCGTTTTCGCTCGAAGGGCGGCGTGCGCTCGTAACCGGGGGCGCTGCTGGGATCGGCGCAGCGATTGCCGAGGCTTTCGCCGCCTCCGGCGCCGACGTCGCGGTGACTGTGCATGAGCGTGGCGCCGACGCGCCGCTTGCGGCAATCCGACGGCACGGGCGCAAGGCCGAGGCGCTCGCAGCCGACCTCTCCCAGATGACCGAGGACGCCGCCGGTCGTCTTGTCGCGGAGGCTGAGGCGCGGCTTGGCGCGCTCGACATCCTCGTCAACAATGCCGGCATCATCCGCCGCGCCGAGGCGCTCGAGCACAGCTTTGAGGACTGGCGAGCTGTGATGGCGGTCAACCTCGACGCAGTCTGGCTCCTGTCGCAAGCGGCGGCGAGGCGGATGGCGATGCGGAAGCACGGTCGCATCATCAACATCGCCTCGGTTCTCTCTTTTCAGGGCGGCATCCGCGTGCCCGGCTATGCCGCGGCAAAACACGCCGTCGCGGGGCTGACGAAGGCGCTCGCCAATGAGTGGACATCGCGCGGGATCAACGTGAATGCCATCGCACCCGGCTACGTGGCGACCGAGAACACGAGCGCGCTCCGGCAGGATGAGGCGCGCATGAAGGATCTCCTTGCGCGCATTCCGGCCGGGCGGTTTGCGGAGGCGGAAGAAATTGCCGGCGCTGCAATCTTCCTTGCCTCACCAGCCGCAAGCTATGTGAGCGGATCCGTCCTCGTCGTGGACGGCGGCTGGCTCGCCCGCTAGACCAAAGGATGCCCGATAGTGTCGATATCCTCGTCATAGGCGGCGGCATTTCAGGCGTCAGCCTGGCGGCGCGGCTCGCCCCGCACGCGCGTGTTGCGGTGCTGGAGGCCGAGGAGCATCTCGGCACCCAGGCGACCGGCCGCTCCGCCGCGCTTCTCGTCGAAGCCTACGGGCAAGCGGAAATCCGCCGCCTGACCGGCATGAGCCGCAGCTTCTTCGAGGCGCCGCCTGGGGGATTTTCGCAAGCCGGGTTGTCTCGGCGTCGCGGCGGGCTCGTCTATGCCGACGAAGGGCAGCTCCCGCGCCTTCGCAAGGAATTCGAGCTGGCGCGGCAAACGGCATCGGTGGTCTGGCTGGAGGGCGATGCGGTTTTGGAGCATTGCCCCGTTCTTAGGCCTGGCCTCGCAGCGGCGGGCTTTATCGAGCCGAACGCCCTCGACCTTGACGCAAATGCGCTTCTCCAGGGCTTTGCGCGCGCCGCGCGCCGGCATGGCGCGGAATTTTGGACCGGCGGACCCGTGCGGCGGATTGAGCGTCAGTCGGGGGGGTGGATGGTCGAGGCGGGCGGGCGCTCGATCGCCTGTGGCATTCTGGTTGACGCGGCGGGCGCTTGGGCGGACGACGTCGCCGAGCTTGCCGGCATGGCGCTCCGCGGCCTCCAGCCGATGCGGCGTACGGCGGCGACGATCGGCGTGCCCGACGACATCGCCGCGATGCTTCCGTGGCATCCCTTTGTCGCGCCGGTCGACGAAAGCTTCTATTTCAAGCCGGAAGCCGGAACGATCATGGTGAGCCTCTCTGATGAGACGCCGTCCGACCCTTGCGACGCCTACGCCGACGACCTCGACGTGGCGTTGGCGCTCGAACGCTTTCATGAGGCGACCATCGTGCCGCGGGCGCGACTGATTGCGAGCTGGGCGGGGCTCCGGACATTTGCGCTCGACCGGCTACCGGTCGTCGGGTTCGAGCCGGGCGCTGAAAACTTCTTCTGGTACGCCGGGCAGGGCGGTTACGGAATCCAGACTTCGCCGGCGCATTCGGCGCTTGCCGCGAAGCTCATTCTCGGCCAAGCGCTCGATCCGGCGGAGGCGGAGATTGCCGCGGCGTTCCGCAGCGACAGGTCGATGGCCGCGGCCGCTTGAGGCGCGCGATCCGGCCGCATGGCTCGGGTCGCGCGAGCGCCTGGCCCCATGGAATATTCCCCCAAAGAGGGAACTTAGCCTTCTAAGGAGATGTTGACTGACCTCCGAAGGCCGAGACCGCACCAAAATGCGTCTGACGCTTATTCTGAACCGCAGCGCCGGCACACTCCGCGGTGTGGACCGTGACAAAGCGGCCGCCGACTTGGCCGAAATCTTCCGCGCGCATGGACACGACGTGACCGTCGAGGCGCTCGAAGGAGAAGCGGCGATTGCCGCCATCGAGCGAAACTGTCGAAAGGACGCTCCGGACGTGATCGTGGTCGGCGGTGGCGACGGGACGATTTCCGCTGCTGCCGCAGCTGCGGCGAGGGGAGGGAAGACGCTCGGCATTCTTCCACTCGGAACCATGAACCTCTTCGCCCGCTCGCTCGGCATTCCGCTCGACATGTTGGCCGCGGCAGAGGCGCTCGCCACCGGCGAAGTGGTCTCCGTCGACATCGGCGAGGTCAATGGGCGCTACTTTGTCCACCACGTCACGCTCGGGCTGCATGCGCGCATGATTCTTTTGCGCACACGGCTCGATTACAATTCGCGGCTCGGCAAGATCCGGGCGAGCGCCCAGGCGTGGTGGATGGCGGTGCGGCATCCACCGAGACTCGATGCCCACGTCCGCGCCGATCAGAGGGAATTCCGGCGGCGAACGGCGGCCGTTCTCGTCTCCAATAACCCGTTCGGTGAAGGACATCTTCCTTACGCGGACGATCCGCGCCAAGGCGTGCTCGGACTCTATGTGGCCAATTCGCCGCGATGGCAGGACCTTCTTAACCTCGCGGTGCGCATGCTGCTTGGCAACATCTCCGCGAATCCGCTTCTCGATAGCTCGGTTGCTAGGGAGGTCGATATCGCGCTTCCGACCGATGCGGTGAACGCTTCGGTGGACGGCGAGATCGTGGCGCTGAAAACGCCGTTGCGCTGCAGGCTGCACCAAGGCGGACTGAGCGTGCTTAGACCGCGCGCTGCGGGTGCGGCCGCGGAGGCTTCGACGGCAGAGAGCTTGCCAGCCGAGGACGGAGAGCGGAACCGGGCAGGCGAGCCTGCGTTCGGACTACGAGCAGGCGCGAGCAGATTCACATGAATACCGAACTCAATAAGGTCGATGCCCGGCAGGGCGACCGCCGGCACATGAACATGCGGGTGCTTTTCTGGGGAGTGCCCGCGGCCGTTGTCCTTCTGTTCCTTGTCTCCGCCCTATGGGCGTGGAACTGACGGCACGTGCCAGCGAATCGCGTACAGCCGCAGTCTCGGGCAATATGGATGCTGAGTCGCCGGGAAGGCAGGGCCCCGGCCGACCTGCGAGGGGGAAGGGGGCATGAGGAGGTCGGCCGGTTGGGTGTCGTCCGTCCACCTCTCATTGCCACGGTTGGGTGAGCCGTTGCGAACTTTGAGGGTACGGCACGCACTTCGGAATGCCCTTTTGAGAGCATCCCAAAGCTCAAGCAAAACGACTATTGCTCCACACGGTTCCACGTCGGTGCGAATTTTTCTTGCTTGCTTCTCCGGAGAAGCTAAGTGACTGTGGAAGCCGGAAAAAACGCCGTCGGAGCGCGCCACACCGATCAATCACCCGCAACCGCAATTTCATCGAACCGGCCTGATGCGGAACATCGCTTCAGGCCGCTCGTTGATCGCTTGGTAGCAGTTTTAGCGTTGCCACAAGCGCGGTCGCGGCGGCCCCCACAAGTGACGGGCCTTCAGACGAGCGCTTGGAGATCCAGGAATGGCAAAAACTAGGCGAGGCCCACCCGGCGCGCCCAAGAAGAGAGGCGAAACGATGCAAACCGGGACGGGGCATTCCTCCGAGCGTACCGGCCCGCAAATGGATTCTCGAGTTCAGCACGAGATCGGAAAGCATCTGCGTGCCCATTACGACGACGTCATCAATGAGCCTGTGCCTGACAAGTTCATGGAGCTTCTGGAGAAGCTTGAGCAATCGGTGACACGGAAAAGATAGGCATCGCCGATGGCGGTTTCGAAAGCCTTGCGAGACGATCTTCTCACCGCAATCCCCAATCTGCGCGCTTTTGCTGTCTCACTGACCGGCAACAGCGAGCGCGCAGACGATCTCGTGCAGGAAACGCTCATGAAGGCCTGGGCGAAGTTCCACACGTTCCAGGAAGGCACCAATCTCAGGGCTTGGCTCTTTACGATTCTCAGGAACGAGTTCTACTCGCAGCTCCGCAAACGCGGACGCGAGGTGGAGGATGTGGAAGGCGCCTATACCGCCCGGCTCGCCACGCAGCCGGCGCAGGGCGGCCACATGGACCTCAACGATTTCCGCCGCGCGCTTGCGGAGCTGCCGCCCGACCAGCGGGAGGCGCTCATCCTGGTCGGCGCTTCGGGATTCTCCTACGAGGAGGCGGCGGAAATCTGTGAGTGTGCGGTCGGCACGATCAAGAGCCGCGTCAGCCGCGCGCGCACTCGTTTGGCCGAAATCCTCAAGCTGGAGGAGGGAGAGACCTACGGAACCGATCCGCTCTCGGCGAGCGTGATCACCCGCACCATCGCCTGATTTTTTCGCTGATGACGAGTGGCCGAAATGCGGGGTGGGCGTTTCCCCGCCGGGGCTGTTGTCGTGCGGCGGGCGGATATGCCAGAAGACATAGCTGGGCCCGGCTGGTGAGCCGCGACCGTAATGCCCACCTATCGTTCCTGATTTTCCTATCGAGCTCCCAGGATTCGCAACCATGAACGTTTCCGCTCCGCCGAAATTCGGAATGGGCGCCTCGCCGCGCCGCATCGAGGACGGATCCCTGATCCGCGGCTTGGGGCGCTACACGACCGACGTCACTCCGGCGGGCACGCTGACCGCCTATGTGCTCCGCTCGACCGTCGCGCATGCTCGAATCAAAGTGGGCGGCCTCGCGGCGGCGCGCGCGGCGCCTGGTGTCCATCTCGTCTGGGTCGCCTCCGACGTGAGCGACCTCGGCCTGATGCCGTCACTGGCGCATGGACCCGTAAAGCAGCCGCTCCAGATCCCGCCGTTTCCGGTCCTTTGCAGCGACGTGGTGCGTCACGTCGGCGACGCGGTCGCCTTCGTCGTGGCGGACGATCTGAACAGCGCCAAATCGGCGGCGGAGCTGATCGACATCGACTACGACTCGCTGCCCGCCACCGCGGATACGGCGAGCGCTCTCGATGCCGATGCGCCGCTTGTTTGGCCCGAGCGCGGCTCGAATCTCGCCTTTGAATATGTGGTCGGCGACAAGACGGCGACTGATGCCGCCTTCGCCACGGCGGCGAAGGTTGCCGAGCTGACGATCGTCAACAACCGCGTCGTCTGCAACTACATGGAGCCGCGTGCGATCGTCGTCGAGCATGACGCAGTGAGCGGCCGCCACACCGTGACGGTCGGATCGCAGGGCGTGCACGGCCTGCGCGACGCCCTTTGCAAGGTCTTGAAGATCGACACGAAGACCATGCGCGTCATCACGCCGGATGTCGGTGGCGGATTCGGCACCAAGGGCTTCAACTATCGCGAATATCCCCTGACCGTGAAGGCGGCGACGGAGCTCGGCAGGCCGGTGAAGTGGGTGTCGGACCGCAGCGAGCATTTCCTTGCCGACGCGCACGGGCGCGATCACGTATCGACCGGAGCTCTGGCGCTCGATGCGGACGGCCGGATCTTGGCACTTCGTGTCGACATCGCCGCCAACATGGGCTCCTACTTCAATCAGTACGGCGCGATCATCCCTTGGTTCTCCGTGGTCATGATGACCGGCGTCTACGACATCCAGACGGTTCATGCGGTCTGCAAGGGCGTCTTCACGCACAGCGTGCCGACCGATGCCTATCGCGGCGCGGGGCGTCCCGAGGCTGCCTTCTTGATCGAGCGTCTGATGGATGAGGCGGCGCGCGTGACCGGGCTGGCTCCGAGCGAGATCCGGCGGCGGAACTTCATCCGACCGGAGCAGATGCCCTACAAGACCGTGACCGGCAACGTCTACGATTCGGGCGAGTTTGCTGCGCATATGGACCAGGCTCTCGCGCGCGCGGCTGCCGGAAGTTTCGAGGCGCGGCTCGCCGAGAGCAAGGCCAACGGGTGCATCTGCGGCCTTGGTTTCAGCACCTATGTCGAAATCTGCGCGTTCAAGGGGTCGGAGCCCGCCAAGGCCGTGCTGGAGGCGGACGGCACCGTCAGTGTCCACATCGGAACCCAGTCGACAGGGCAGGGGCACCAGACGGCCTATGCCCAATTCGTGGTTGGGCCGCTCGGGCTCGATTACGACAAGATCCGCGTCGTGCAGGGCGATTCCGACGCGCTTCCCTCGGGCGGCGGCACCGGCGGCTCGCGCTCGATTCCGCTCGGCGCGCCGTCGGTCGACCGAGCATCGCGAACGCTCGCCGAGCAGATCAAGGCGCTAGCCGCCGACGAACTCGAGGCCGGCGTCGGCGACATCGAGCTTATCGACGGGACCGCGCGCGTGGTCGGCACCGACCGTAGCCTCTCCTATGCCGAAATCGCAAAGCGGGCGAAGGACAAGACCAAGCTCATTGCGATCGGCGAATTCAATTCAGAAGAGCAGACCTATCCGAATGGCACGCATGTCTGCGAGGTCGAGATCGATCCGGAGACGGGCCGCACCGAGGTCGTGCGCTACAATATCGTCGACGATTTCGGGGCGACGGTGAACCCGACACTGCTCGCCGGGCAGGTGCATGGCGGCGTGGCGCAGTCGATCGGCCAGGCGCTTCTGGAGCACACTGTCTACGATTCCGACGGCCAGCTGATCACCGCGACCTTCAACGACTACGCCATGCCGCGCGCCGAAGACTTTCCATTCTTCGAGTTCCAGACGCGCAACGTACCGTGCAAATGGAACGTGCTCGGCATCAAGGGCGCCGGCGAGGCCGGCACCATCGGTGCCACGCCAGCGGTGATGAACGCCGTCGTCGACGCCCTCCATCGCGCCTACGGCATCCGCCACATCGACATGCCTGCGACGCCGCTCAGAGTCTGGGAGGCGATCCAGGCGGCGAAGGCGTAAGCCATGCGCATTACGCCGTAGCCAGGGTGGGCAACGTGATCCTCGCGTGATAGGCGGCGAAGAATGAACCCCGGCCGCGGCATCGCGCTCAAGATCGTCTCCACCTTCGTCTTCACCTTGATGTTGGTCTGCGTGAAGGCGGTCGCCGGCCGCATTCCGCCGGGCGAGATCGTGTTCGCGCGCTCCTTCTTCGCACTCATTCCGGTCCTCGGCATGCTCGTGTGGCAGGGGCGATTCGCCGAATCGGTGCAGACGAAAAGACCGTGGCTGCACGTCAGCCGCGGCGCGCTCGGCATCGGGAGCATGGCGCTCGGCTTTCTGGCACTCGGCTTTCTGCCGCTACCGGAATCGATGATGATCGGCTACGCAGCGCCGCTTATGGTCGTTGCCCTGTCGGCGATCGTCCTCCGCGAGACAGTGCGCATCTACCGCTGGTCGGCGACGGCGGTCGGCTTCCTCGGCATCCTCGTCATCCTGTGGCCGCGTTTGACCATGTTCGGCGGCGCGGGCCTCGGCGACATGGCGCTGCTTGGGGCCGCCGCGGCGCTTGCCGGCGCATTCTTCTCCGCCTTCGCGTCGATCACCGTCCGCACGATGACGCGGACCGAATCGACAAGCGCGATAGTCCTCTATCTCGCTTTGATAGGTTCGCTTCTGTCGCTTCTGTCCCTGCCGTTCGGATGGGTCGTGCCGACCCTTCGCGACGCGCCTCTCCTCGTCGCGGTGGGTCTGCTCGGCGGCACCGGTCAGATCCTGATGACCACCGCCTATCGCCACGCCGACGCCGCGACGATCGCGTCGTTCGAGTATGTCTCGATGCTCTGGGGCCTGACCTTCGGCTATCTCTTCTTCAGCGAGGTACCCTCGGCGAGCATAATGGTCGGCGGTGCAATCGTCGTCGCCGCCGGCATCTTCATCATCTTCCGCGAGCGGGCGCTCGGGCTCGAGCGGCAGCGCACCGCGATGCCGCCGTCAGGCTAGAGTTACTTCCGTGCCTGGCCTCAACCCTGATAGGCGACGACCTTCTGCCTCTGCGTGCCGAGCTTCTCCACGCCCAGCTCCATCACGTCGCCGGCTTTCAGAAAGATAGGGTGCGGCTTCTTGCCCTGCCCGACGCCCGGAGGAGTTCCCGTCGTCACCACATCTCCCGGCTCGAGCACCATCTTGCCCGAAAGGAACGAGACAAGCTGCGCCACGCTGAAGATCATGGTGCTCGTATTGCCGGTCTGCATGCGGCTGCCATTCACGTCGAGCCACATATCGAGCTTCTGCGGATCGCCGATCTCGTCAGCCGTGACGAGCCACGGCCCGAGCGGCCCGAAAGTCTCGGCGCTCTTTCCCTTGATCCATTGGCCGGTTCCCTCGAGTTGCCAGAAGCGCTCTGACACGTCGTTGCAGATCAGGTAGCCGAGCACGTGGCTGAGTGCCGCCGCCTCGCTCACATAAGACGCGCGCTTGCCGATAACGAAGGCGAGCTCCACCTCCCAGTCGAGCTTCTTCGACCCCTTCGGGATGATCACGTCGTCATCTGGACCGCACACGCAGCTCGGCGCCTTGGAGAAAAGCACCGGCTCGGCGGGGACGGGCATTCCCGACTCCGCCGCGTGGTCGGCGTAGTTCAAGCCGATCGCGATGAAATGGCCCGGACGGGCGACGGGCGACCCGAAACGCGGCTTACCCTCGACCGCCGGCAACTTTGCCGAGTCGAGCTGCGACAGACGTTTCGTGAGGTCGATGGTCATGAGGTCGGGGCGGAAATCCTCGACCTCGGCGGAGAGGTCGCGGAGCTGCCCCGTCTTGTCGACGAGGCCCGGTTTCTCGGCGCCCTTGGGGCCGTAGCGTACGAGTTTCATTGAGCGATGATCCACGCTGATCTGCAGAGAGACTTGCTTCGCACCGCTGCCGGGGACGACGCAAGCGCGGGCATCGAGCCGGACCGTTTCGCCGCCCCGCGATCGGGCGAGTCGCGCGACCTGTTGCCTTGGCGCCACGCCGCTTTGCCGACGAGTCCGCGCCGCGTCGCTGCCGGCCGACGTTCATATTTCCTTAACCATAGGACAGCGGCACGTCGGGCGAACCTCTGCTTCGTCATAAAATTGCTAAGCGAATCAGCGATTAAGGAGCCAAACAGGGGAATTGATGCCCGCAGAGCTTCCGGCGCGCCACATGCGCACCTTGTTCATTTCGGACGTGCATCTGGGTACGCGTGGCTGCCAGGCGGACCTCCTCCTCGATTTCCTGCGCTTTTACGATGCGGAAACCATCTACCTGATCGGCGACATCGTCGACGGCTGGCGCCTCAGGCGGAACTGGTATTGGCCGCAGTCGCACAACGATGTCGCGCAAAAGCTGCTCAGGAAGGCGCGCAAGGGCGCCCGCCTCGTCTATGTGCCGGGAAACCACGACGAGTTCCTGCGCGACTATCTCGGCACCCATTTCGGCGGCATCGAGGTGCGCAACACCGACATCCACACGACGGCCGATGGCCGGCGGCTCCTCGTCATCCACGGCGACCAGTTCGATGTGGTCGTCCGCCATGCGCGCTGGCTCGCCTATCTCGGCGATTGGGCCTATTCGACCGCGCTCAACCTCAACACGGTCATGAACATCGCCCGCCGCAGGTTCGGCTTCTCCTACTGGTCGCTCTCGGCCTGGGCGAAGCTCCGGGTGAAGAACGCGGTCAACTTCATCGGCGCTTTCGAGGAAGCGCTGGCGCGCGAGGCGCGCGAGCATGAGATCGACGGCGTGATCTGCGGGCACATTCACTACGCCGCGATGCACAGCGATTTCGGCATCGCCTATTACAATTGCGGCGACTGGGTCGAGAGCTGCACAGCGCTGGTTGAGCACCACGACGGGCGCTTCGAGATCATCCGCTGGACGGACAAAGCGGTGGAGACGCGCGTCAGGGCGACCAGTCCGCGGTCCGAACCCATCGCCGCGTGAGCGACACGCCGATCCGGCTCGTCCTCGTTACCGACGCCTGGCTTCCTCAGGTGAATGGAGTGGTGAATTCGATCGACCGCGTGGTTCGCATCCTGCGCTCGCGTGGCAACGAGGTGACCGTCGTCGGCCCCGATCGCTTCCGCACCTTGCCCTGTCCAACCTATCCGGAAATTCCCCTGGCGCTCGCGCGCCCGAGCGAGATTGCGCGTCTGATCGAAGCGGATCCCCACGCCTTCGTTCATATCGCGACGGAAGGTCCGCTCGGCATCCTGTCGCGGCGCCACTGCATCGTTCGCAAGCGTGCCTTCACCACCAGCTATCATACGAAGTTCCCGGAATATCTGTCGGCGCGTGTGCCGGTGCCGCAATCCTGGGGCTACGCCTTCATGCGCCGCTTCCACAATGCCGGGTGCGGTTGCATGGTGGCGACAATCTCGCTACGCGACGACCTCGCCCGCCGTGGCTTCCGCAATCTCCTGTTCTGGTCGCGCGGCGTCGACCACGCACTGTTCAGGCCGAGGCCGGAGGCCGTTCTCGCGTTTCCGCGGCCGATCTTCCTGTCGGTCGGCCGCGTGGCCGTGGAGAAGAACCTCGAGGCCTTTTTGAAGCTCGATCTCCCCGGCTCGAAAGTCGTGGTCGGCGACGGGCCTGCCCGCGCCCAGCTGACGCGCGCCTACCCCGAGGCGCACTTCCTCGGCGCCCTCCCGACCGAGGCGCTCGCCGAGGCCTACTCGGCGGCGGATGTTTTCGTCTTTCCGAGCCTGACCGACACGTTCGGCAACGTGCTGCTTGAAGCGCTTTCATCCGGAGTACCGGTCGCCGCATTCCCGGTGACCGGGCCGAAGGATGTCATCACCGATCCGCGCGTGGGCGCGCTCGACGCCGATCTCGGCAAGGCGGTGCGGGTTGCGCTCACCCTTTCGAGGGACGCGGCGCGCGAATTCTCGCTCGGCTTCAGCTGGGAGGCGAGCGCCAGCGCCTTTCGCGACAACATCCTCGTTGCGCATGGGGTGAATAGCCTCCAAGCCGCCTGAATTGTTGCCCCGGCGGCGCGGTCCGGCTATCGCAGGCAGACCATCCAGGTCCCGCCATGACAACAATCCCGACCTTCGCCGATATCGTGACCGCGCAGGCGCGCATTGCCGGTGAGGCTGTGCGGACACCGCTTCTCCACGCGCCGCTCCTCTCCGAGCGGTTTTCGGCGCGCGTCTATCTGAAGCCGGAATGCCTGCAGCGCACCGGCTCGTTCAAGTTCCGCGGCGCCTACAACGCGCTTTCCGCGCTCGATCCTGCCGTGCGCAAGCGGGGCGTCGTCGCCGTCTCCTCCGGCAATCACGCGCAGGGCGTGGCGGAGGCGGCGCGCCTTTTCGGCGTTCCCGCCACCATCGTCATGCCGTCCGACGCGCCGGGGCCGAAACGATTGCGGACGGAGCGGAGTGGCGCGCGCGTAATCCCTTACGATCGCGTCAAAGAGAACCGCGACCACGTCGTCGCTCACGTCGTCAAGGAGGTGGGCGGAGCGTTTATCCACCCCTTCAACGACCCAAACGTCATTGCGGGCCAAGGAACGGCCGGTCTCGAGATCGTGGAGGATTGCGCCAGCCGCGGCATCGTGCCGGAAATCGTGGTCGTTCCGTGCAGCGGCGGCGGCCTTACGGCGGGGATCACGCTGGCGGTGACGGAAAGATTTCCGGCGACGCGGGTCTACACGGCCGAGCCGGAGGGATTTGATGACTACGCGCGGTCGCTGAAGAGCGGAAAGCCGGAACGGAACGCCAGGACATATGGCTCTATCTCCGACGCGCTGCTCGTGCCGGACCCGGGCAAGCTCGGTTGGGAAATCAACAAGCAGCGGCTTGCCGGCGGCCTCGTGGCAAGCGATCCGGAGACGCTCGTCGCCGTCGGCCTTTCGTTCGACGAATTGCGGCTGGTGGTCGAGCCCGGCGGCGCTGTCGGCCTTGCCGCGCTTCTCGCCGGCCGGCTCGATATCGCCGGGCGGACCGTGGTGGTCGTGCTCTCCGGCGGTAATCTCGGCGACGACATGCTCGCCGAAGGGATCCGCGCCTATCGTTCCTTCGCGCCTTGCTGAGCAACTTCGCTGGGGGAAGGCGCCACTTTGCCCGCCAGGCTGTGCGCAAGCGTGGCGAGTTCAAGCCGGGCGCGGTCGGCGAGTGCAAAGCGGCGCGCCGTCTCGTCGCCCTCGGGATCGGCCACCGCCCCCTCGATCGCTATGTCGAGCGTCATCGAAATGTGCCGCAGCTCGTCGGCGATCCGCTCTGGTTGCAGCTGATCGCGCACGGTCCCGAGCGTGGTCTCGATCTGCGACAGCGAATCGATCAGCCGGAGCGTCTCCGCCGGCAGGCAACGGCGCCGATATTCGTCGAGGAACGAGCGGCCCTTGGTCGTGGCGGAAAGCGCCTGTAGAAGGTTGGCGAAATCCGGCTCGCTGAGCGGTCCAAGTTTCTTTCGGCCGGCCATCCCAAATCCCCGTGACGCGCATCCTTGCGGGCCGTAGAGAACCGCAAAACGCTTTAGAAATGGCTTACGAGTGATGACGCGCGGTCCTGCTCGCATTTTCGCCATTCGCGCCGCGGCGTTCTCGGCGCTGACGTTCCTTGCGAACGGCGTCTACATGCCGTTCTTCCCGATCTGGCTCGCCTCCAAGGACCTCGGCCCGAGCCAGATCAGCGTGATCCTGGCGCTGCCGCTCATCGTCCGCACTCTCCTGTCGCCGCTCCTCGTCGGTTTTGCCGATCGGCTTCCGAGCCTCAGGGCCGCGGGCGCCCTCTACGCTTTCCTGACCGGGCTGCTCTTCACCGTGCCGATCATCTTCCCCGATTTCTGGGTGATCCTCTTTTTTACCGGTGCAGCGCTGGTGTTCTGGAGCGCTCTCTATCCATTCTCCGAGGCGACCATTCTCTACGGCGTCCGCGAGCACGGCATTGACTATGCGCGGGTGCGCCTGTGGGAGCTCGGCCGGCTTCATGCTTGGCAGCCTCGTGGCGGCAGCCGCCGTCCAGCGGTTTTCCGGCGATTCCGTTCTCGTGGTCCTCGTCACCGCCTATCTCGCCGGGGGCGTGATGGCGCTTCTGTCGCCGCGCGTCCCGGCGCCCCCCGCCGCGGCGGAGAAGTTCGGGCTGAAGAAGGCGTTTGCCGATCCGACGCTCAGGCGCGCGCTCATCGCCGGAACGCTCGTTCTCGGAGCGCACGGCGTCTTCTACTCGTTCGGTACGCTCTATTGGCAAGCGCAAGGCTTCAGCGGAGCGCTCATCGGGACGCTCTGGGCCTACAGTGTTGCCGTCGAGGTCACGCTGTTCGGAGTCGTGAAGAAGCTCCTCCCGACCTGGGGCGCTCGCCGGTTCATTCTGGCCGGATGCGCGGGGGCATTTGTCCGTTGGACGCTTTTCCCATTCGCCACCGTGCCCGTCGCCGCATTTGCGCTGCAGACGCTCCACGGCGCGACCTTCGGAATGACGCATCTCGGCATCATGATGGCGATCGGGGCCGTGGCGACGCCCGGCCATACGGCGCGGCTGCAGGCGGCATACCAGTTCTGCCACGGATTGATGATGGCGGCCGCGATAGCCGCGGGCGGGCCACTTTTCCGCCTGTCGCCGACCGTCGCCTTCCTTGCCGCCGTCGCCATCTCGCTGCCGGCAATGTATCTCGCAAACGGTCTGCCGCGCGGGCTTCAGCCCCACAAGGCGCGGGTCGGCGGCGAGACCAACGCGCCGGAATAGACGAGGCCCGGCGCGCGGTCCTTGGCAAGCAGCAGCGGCCCGTCGAGGTCGACGATGTCCGCCTGCTGCGCAAGCAGCATCGCCGGCGCCATGGCGAGCGAGGTCGCGAGCATGCAGCCGACCATGACGCGAAAATCGCGGCGCCGGGCCTCGCGGACGAGATCGAGCGCCTCGGTGAGGCCGCCGGCCTTGTCGAGCTTGACGTTCACCCCGTCGTATTTTCCGAAAAGAGCGTCGAGATCGGCGGTCACATGCACGCTCTCGTCAGCGCAGATCGGAACGGTGCGGCGGATGTCGCGGAGCATGTCGTCGGCGCCGGCCGGTAGCGGCTGCTCGATCAGCGCCACGTCGGCCGCGCCGCAGGCCCGCATGTTGGCGGAAAAATTCGCCGCGCTCCACGCCTCGTTGGCGTCGACGACGAGAGTGGCGCTGGGCGCGGCGGCTCGCACGGCGCGGATGCGCGCCACATCGCCCTCGCCGCCGAGTTTCATCTTCAAGAGAGGCAACCCGGCAACGGCGCGCGCCGCCTCCGCCATGCTCTCCGGTGTGCCGAGGCTCAGCGTGTAACAGGTGACGACCGCCTTCGGCTCGCCGAGGCCGGCGAGCGCCCATGCCGGCTTGCCGGTCGTCTTTGCTTCGAGATCCCACAGCGCGCAGTCGAGCGCGTTTCGCGCTGCGCCGGGCGGCATTGCGCGTCTGAGTGCCTGGCGATCGGCGGAAATGTCCGCTGCCGCAATCTGAGCGACCACGCCTTCGACCGTCTCTCCGTAGCGCGGATAGGGGACGCATTCGCCGCGGCCAGTATGGACGCCGTCGCTTACCTCGGCCACCACCACGATCACTTCCGTGCGCGCCCCGCGGGAAATGACGAATGAGCCCGCAATCGGCCAGGTTTCCGCGCGAACCTTGACGGAGAGCTTCATGGCAGCCCGAAAAGCTCCTGCAACCGGTCGACCAGCGGCGCGACGCCGGTGCGGATCGGATCGACGGCCGGGAGCCCGTACTCGCTCGCGGTGGCCTCCAGGCATCGCCGCGCCGCGTCCTCTCCGAGTGCCGCCGTGTTGACGGCGATGCCGAGCGGGCGGATGTCGGGATTGGTCAGGCGGCCAAGCGTGACGGTTGCGTCGATCACGGCGGCGATCGAGGGGAGGGAGTGCTTCACCCCGCGCATCGTTTTCCGCGTCGGCTCGTGACAGACGACGAACAGATCGGGTTGCGCGCCGTGCAGGAGCCCGAGCGTCACCCCGGCGAAGGAAGGGTGGAAGAGCGATCCCTGCCCCTCCACGATCTGCCAATGGTTCTCGGCGGCGGAGGGGGCGAGCCACTCGACGGCGCCCGAAATGAAATCGGCGCCGACCGCGTCGATGGCGGCGCCCCGCTCGGCAATGAGAACGCCCGTCTGTCCGGTCGCGCAGAATTCGGCGTCGAAGCCGCGTCGCGTCATCTCCGCTTCGAGCGCAAGCGCGGCGTATTTCTTGCCGACCGAGCAGTCGGTGCCGACGGTGAGGATGCGCTTGCCCGGGCGGCGCGTGCCCTTGCCGGTAGGAAAGACGCGGTCGGAATGGCGCACGTCGTGAAGCGTCGCACCATGCTTCTCCGCCGCCGCGCGGATCGCCGGAACCGAGCCGAGCCGGTCATGCAGGCCGCTCGCCACGTCCATGCCTGAAGCGATGGCCCGCACGATCGTTTCGATCCAGTGCTGAGGCAGCACGCCGCCGGCATTGACGGCGCCGACCACGAATGTCCTGGCGCCAGCCGCCCGCGCTTCTGGAAAAGTCATGTCCGGCAGGCCGGTGTCGGCGCGGCAGCCGGGGAGGCGCATTTGCCCCACGCACCAGTCGCGCCGCCAGTCGACGACGCCGTAGGCGGTCTTGGCGGCAAGCGCGTCGCGGACATCGCCGAGAAAGAGGAGATAGGGCTTTTCGATCGCCATTCGATTGTGCTCGCCCCACGCTTGTCGCAACCGGGTGGATTAGACACACTCAGCCCCGGGCGCCTCCTGCTAGCATGCGATTGGCGCCCCAGTCAGCCGGAAAGCCAGCCGGAAAGCCAGCCGGGAAGCGCGCCTCCATGGAAGCCACGCTCGAGCATCATTTCGAAGCGGACCGCCTGTTCCTCTTTCCCTGCGGCGAATGGGTGATCGGCGAGGCGCGCGAGCTCGAACAGCGTTTGCAGGATGTTTTTCAGTCGCTAGGCACTGCGGACCCGCGACAGCTCGTCATCGACATGACGGAGCTCGCTGCGCTCGATACGGCGGGCGCCTTCCTGCTCGCCGCGGTCGAGCGCCGGTTCGTCGACAGCGGCGGCCGCGTCGCCTGGCGCGGCGCCGATTCCAGCCGGGCGGCGCTCATCGAACGCGTGCGTACGGTGGTCGCGGGCGACGAAGCGCTGATGCGCCGCAAGCGAAGGAGCATCCTCGAGGACATCGGCGCGACCGTGCTCTCGGTGCGCGATGATGGAGCGCGCCTGCTTAGGATGCTCGGCGGCGCCGTCGGAGAGTTCGGACATGTTCTCGTCCGGCCGACAAGCTTCCGCGGCATGGCGGTCGCGAGGCAGATCGAGCTCACCGGCGTCCGCGCCGTGCCGATCATTCTTTTGATGTCGTTTCTGATCGGCTGCATCGTTGCGCAGCAGGGCGCGTTTCAGCTCCGCTTCTTCGGGGCGAGCCTGTTCACCGTCGATCTCGTCGGGATACTGACGCTTCGGGAGCTTGCGCCGCTTCTGACCGCCATCATGGTCGCCGGCCGCTCGGGGAGCGCGATCACGGCGGAGCTAGGCTCGATGCAGATGCGCGAGGAGATCGACGCACTTCGCGTGATGGGGCTCGATCCGGTCAACGTGCTTGTGCTACCGCGGGTGCTGGCGCTCGTCATCTCCGTGCCACTGTTGAGCTTCCTTGCCATCCTCGCCACTCTTTCTGGCGCCATGCTGACGCTGTGGGTTTATGTCGACATCCCGCCGGTTTCTTTTCTGCAACGGCTCCGCGACGCCATCGACTTCTCCTCGTTCTGGAGCGGGCTCATCAAGGCGCCGTTCATGGCGCTCATCATCGGCCTCATCGCCTGCACGGAAGGCATGGCTGTGCGCGGCAGCGCTGAATCGCTCGGGACCCACACCACCGCTTCTGTGGTGAAATCGATCTTCATGGTGATCGTGGTCGACGGCATTTTCGCCGTCTTCTATGGGGCCATCGACTTCTGATGGCGAAGGACGGCACCGACCCGGTCATTCGCGTTAGCGGGCTGACCGTCGGATTTGGTGGCCCGACCGTCCTGGAAAACCTCGACGTCGACGTGCGGGCGGGAGAAATTCTCGCCATCGTCGGCGGCTCCGGGACTGGAAAGTCGGTGCTGCTCCGCGCCATCCTCGGTCTCGTGCAGCCGCAGGCCGGTCGGATCGAGGCTTTCGGCGAGGTCATCGGCCCGCACGGGCCGACGGTAGAAATCGAGAAGCGCTGGGGCGTGCTCTTTCAGTTCGGCGCCTTGTTCTCGTCGCTGACCGTCGGCCAGAATGTCGAGATTCCGATGCGCGAATTCCTCGACCTGCCGGGCCGGCTCGTGCGCTCGCTCTCGCGTGTGAAGGTCGAGCTGGTCGGCCTCAAGGAGGAGGATGGCGCCAAATACCCGGCCGAGCTCTCAGGCGGCATGATCAAGCGTGCCGCGCTCGCCCGCGCTCTGGCGCTCGACCCGGACATCCTCTTCCTCGACGAGCCGACCGCCGGGCTCGATCCGATCGCCGCTTCCGAGTTCGATGCCCTGATCGCCGATCTCAGAAACACTTTGGGCCTCACCGTGGTCATGGTAACCCACGATCTCGACACCCTGCATGCGATCGTCGATCGTATCGCGGTGATCGGCGAGAAGCGCGTCCTCGTCGAGGGCGATTTGAATGAAATGCGGCGATTCGACCATCCGTGGGTGAAGAGCTATTTCGGCGGCAGGCGGGCGCGGGCCGCCTTCAGGTAAGACTATGGAAACCAAGGCCAACACAGCTCTGATCGGCGCCTTCACGCTCGTCGTCCTGGCGTTCGGCTTCGTCTTCGTCTACTGGCTCGCCCGCGGCGCCGGCGAGAGCGCCGACGCGCATCTGACCGTGATCTTCGAGGATCCGGTGACCGGCCTCAGCGTCGGCAGCCAGGTCGTCTTCAACGGCATCAAGATCGGCGACGTGAAGACGCTCGATCTCGACCCGCAGAATCCGCGGGTCGTCATCGCCGGCCTGAACGTTACGCCGCAGCCCTCCGTAAAGGCGGACACGCAGGTGACGCTCGGCTTCCAGGGCCTGACAGGGGTCGGCTATGTGGAGATGGCCGGCGGCTCGCCGGCCCTGCCGCCGATCTGGGAGGCGCAGCCGAACCCCACCATCATCGCCACGCGCTCCAGCATGCAGGATCTGCTGGCCGGCGCCCGCACCATCCTCGCCCGCGCCGACGAGACGCTGCAGACGCTGGAAAAGACCGTCTCCGACAATTCCGACGACATCGCGCTGGCGGTCCTCGATCTTCGCAAGTTCACCAGCGCTTTGGCGGCGAATTCTGACGGTATCGGCCAGCTCGTCAGCAACGTCTCCACGGCGGCGACGAACATCGCCGACGCCACCACGCGGCTCGAAGGCATCGTCAACAAGAGCGAGGCCCTGATCGCGGCGGTGGACGCCGAGGAGGTGCGGCAGACGATTGCGAATATCCGCACCACCTCCGACAGCATCGCCGCGCAGGCCGGAAAATTCGGCGCGATCATGGACCGTGCCGATGCAGTCGCGGCAGATGCGCAGGCCTTTTCCGCGCACCTTCCGGCGCTCGGCGACAAGGCGGAAGCGCTGGTCGCCGCGGTCGATCCGGAGCAGGTGAACCGTGCCCTCGGCAATCTCGACCGCTTCGCCACCGCGCTCGGCGAGAATAGCGACGACATCGACCAGATCATCGCCGATGCCCGCGGCGTCTCGGCGCGTTTCCAGTCGCTCGGCGAGCGCGCCGATTCGCTGCTGACCAAGCTCGACAACATGGCGGGTGAGGGTCCCGGCGGGATCATCGGAGACGCCACCGAGACGCTTGCCGCCATCCGCGCGGCCGCCAACAATTTCAACGCGCAGGTCTCGATCCTCGGCGGCGGTCTCGGCGATTTCAACGACCGGGGTTTGCGCGACTTCCAGAACCTGGTGACCCAGGGACAAAGGACGATCGGCCGCCTCGATCATGTCATCTCCAATCTGGAGCGCAATCCGACCGGGTTTCTGCTGGGCGGAGAGAACGTGCCGGAATATGGCGGGCGGCGTCGGTAAGAATTGGGTAGGGGTGGGGGCGTGAAGTTCGCAAATATTTCACCGGCTCGGAGGCCACTGCCGCGCGCCGTCGGTTTTGTCGCACTGCTTCTGGCGGCGGCGCTCACCGGCTGCGCCAGCCTGCTGGCGGGCACGCCGAGCGCCATCTTCGATCTGAGCGCTCCCGGCGAGGCCGCAACGGCGCAAGGCAACGCACAGGTCCTTGTCCCGGAGCCGACGACCGTGCGCGCGCTCGACACGGAACGGATCGCCGCGCGCCCATCCGCCTCTGAATATGCCTATCTGCCGGGCGCCGTTTGGAGCGATCGGCTGCCCAAGCTCTTACAGACGCGGCTGGTGCAGACACTGCAGAATAGCGGCCGAGCGCGTGCGGTCGCGATGCCGGGTCAGGGACTCCTGATCGACTACCAGATCGTCCTCGACGTGCGTGCTTTCGAGCTGACGTCCGAAGGCGCGGTCGCCGACTTCGTCGTGAGGGTCATGGACGATCGCAACGGCCGCGTCGTCCGCTCGCGCGCTTTCAGGTACGTCGTTCCCGTCGCCGCGCGGGGAAATGCGGGAATCGTGCAGGCGCTCGATCAGGCCATGGACGCGGCCTTCGTCGAAATCGCCAACTGGGCGTTCGGATAGGCGACCTCCACCTTTCCGTTTGTCATCCCGGAAGGCGAGCCCGCGAGCCTGTCCGGGACCTATGAACTCTGGGTGGACGCGATTGACCGCAACACTGTCGCGCGCTTTTCTCCACGCTTCGGTGTTCATGGGTCCCGGTCTTGGCCGGAGCCTGTCCTTGGGCTGGCCGAAGGCCAGACCCGAGGGGCCAAACCGAGATGACAAAACTTAGAAGCGAAGCTACCCCGCCACTACTCCAGCCTTCCCGCCGCATGCGCGAGCATGGTGTAGACCTTGCCGGTGTCGGAGGTCAGATACATGCGTGACACCGTCGGATCGGAATCATCCTTCGACACCTGCGAGAGCAGCCGCTCGAAGTCGCCGATATAGTTGTCGACCGCTTTGCGAAAATCTCCGTCGCGCTCGTATTTGCGGCGCAGCTCGTCGAAGGTCTTCTGCCCCTGCAGCGTATAAAGGCGCTTGGTGAAGACGTTTCGCTCGCCCCGCTTGTAGCGGTCCCACAGCTCGACCGAGGCTTCGTGGTCGATCGCCCGGGCGATGTCGATGGACAGCGAATTCAGCGACTCCACCACCTGGGCCGGCGAGCGCTTGCCGGTGGCGCCGGCCTCGCCCGTTTCGGGGCGTGCCGCCCCCTCCGCATCGCTGGAGGACGCGCGCCGCAAGAGATCGGCAACCCAGCCACGCGCCTCACCGTTCTTGCCGCGCGGTTTTGCCACTGCCGGCGCGGAGGCAAGGGCGGGCGGTGCCTTCGCCTCCGTTTCAGCCTCGACGGCCACCGCGCCGGCCGGTCGACCGAAAGGCTCCGGCGAGACGTTCGCGGCTGCCGGCGGCTTCGCCGGCGGTTCCTGCCGCGGGGCCGGCTGCAGGGCTTGCGGCACAGCCGGGCCGGCCGCCGGCGGCATCACCGGCGCGCGCGACGGAACAGTCTCCCCCGTGCTCCGCGCGACAATCTTCGACAATTCGTTGATCGCGTCGATCTGCTCCGCGATAGCTCGCCGCATGGCCGTGCTCGCCTCGATCGCCTCGGCCGGCATTTCCAGGACGCCCTTTTGCAACTCGTCGCGTGTCTGCGTGAGCTCGCGCTGCATGTCCTGCGCCGCCCGCCGCAATTCGTCGGCGGTAGTGGCGAAGCGCCGCGTCGCCTCGGCGACGGCCTGCGTCACGTCGTTGACGAGACTTCCGGCCGCCGCACGCAGCTCCTCGCTGGAGCCCCGCGCGGCCTCGCGCACCCGCTCTTCGAGCGCGAGACGCGCGGCCTGGACGCCCTCCATCGCGCGCTGGCCCTCGCTGACCGCGGCAAGCCGCATGGTCTCGAATTGGCCGATCGCATTGCGCGCCGCTTCCTCGGCCTTCTCGCCGAGCGCCTCGTTCAAGGCAGCGACCCGCTTTTCGGCTCCGCCCAGCGCTTCCGCAAGCATGCTGGAAGAGCCGGTAGCCGCCTCTTCGGTGACGCGGCTCAGCGCCTCGGCGACCTCGGAGATGCGCTGTTCGGCGATCCGCAACGTCTCGCCGATGCGGCCGGACGCGCTACGTGTCGATTCCTCGGTCACGCGGCCGAGGCTCTCGCCGAGCCGGAACAGATCGGCGGAGAGGGTGGCGATCTGCTCTTGCGCGGTGCCGAGCCGCTCAGTCAGCACGTCGCTTGCGCGCTTCGTCGTCTCCTCGGCGCGCTCGCGCACGACGGCAGCGACGCTGGTGATGCGCGCCTCGGCGGTCCCGAGCGTCTCCGAGAGGAGCGTTGTGAGCCGGTTGAGGCGGCCCTCGACCGCCTCGGTCTGCTGCGCGAGCCCGGCGGCGATCGCCTCCAGCGCCTCGCGCCGTTCCGCCAGGCCGGCCTGCATGAGCTCGTTCGTCTGCGACAGGCGCGTGTTGACGCCGGACAGCGATTCCGTCTGCGTGCCGAACTGCGACGCCATCGCCGCGATGTCGCGCAGCACATAGGTCGAGACATCGCGCAGCGTCTTCACCTGATCGGAGAGGAGCGCATGCGACTGGCCGGTGTCGCGGGCCGCCGCCGAGAGCGCATCGCGCAGCGTACTGACCTGGACCGTGAGCGTCGACTCGATACTGGCGAGCTGACCGGCGGTGTTGCCAAGAACGGCCTGCAGCTCCTGATTGGCTCCCTCGACGCGCCCGACCATCTGCTCCACTTCGGTGCGGACCCGCTCGTTGGTGCCCTCCATGGCATCCATGATGGAGCGGGTCTGAGAGCCGAGGGTCTCCAGCAGCCCGCGAACATTGGCGTCGAGCGCTGTGGCGGATTGCTCGCCCTGCAGGCCGATCGTGTCGACCACGTTCTTGCCGTGGCCGACCAGCTCCTCGACCAGCCGCTCGCGCCGCTGGTCGAGATCGTCGAGAAGCGAGCGGGTGTTCGTGGCGAAACTCTCCGACATCCCTTTCGAGCGCTTGTCGACGCCGTCTAGAAGGGCGCTGCTTCGCGTGTCGAGGGCGTTGAGAAGCGTGCTCGACTGTGTGTCGAGAAGGCTCGCGAGATCGGCATGGCGCGCCTGCAACGTCGACTGCAGCATCTCGGTCCGCTCGTTCAGCATCTCGCTCGTCCCGGTGAGCGTCGTCTGCAGGGAATTGGCGCGGTCGCTGAAATCGCTCTCCAGCGCCAGCAGACGCTCGCCGAAGCCCTGGTTGATATCCATCATGCGGTTGGCGATCGTCTCGGTCAGATCGTGCGTGCGGATCTGCAGTTGGTCGCTGAGGGTTTGCAGCCGGCTGTCGAGGGCGGCCGACATCTCATTGTGGCCGTCATGGAAGGCGGCGGCCATCTCGCGCGTGCGCGCCACGAGGGTTTCGCTGATCTGGCGGGCGCGGGTGTCGAGCGTCGAGTTTATGCGCTCCAGACGGTCGTCGAGCGTGTTGGCGAAGCCATCAGCGCGCTGCGCGAAGTTGTGCGTCACCTCGCCGATACGGGCCGTCACACGGTTCTCGAACCCGGAGAGACGCCCTTCCACAGCGATCTCGATGGTGCTGGCGGAGGAGGCGAGCCGGATGGCGGCGGCCTCGGCGCTCTCGGAAAGGCGGCTCTCGAAGCCGGTCAACCGTGAATCGAGCGTCTCGCCGATCTGTGCGACGCGCGTGTCGATCAGCGATCCCAGCGCCGCGCTCCGCTCGCCGAGCGTGGCGGCAAGCGCCCCGCCGCGGTTGTCGAGCACTTCGGAAATGCGCTCGATATTCGACTCGATCTGCCGGCGCAGCTCCGCGCCGCGCGACGAAAGCTCCGATGCCGCACCGTCGCCGGTCGTGGCGATGACGTCTTTCAGCGCGCCCATCTCGTCGCGGATGCGCGACGCCGTCTCGCGCCCCGAGGTCTCGAACCGGCCCTGCGCGTCCTTCAGCGTCGACTCCACGACGCTCATCTGCTCGCCGATGTGTGTTGCGACCTCGCGGCCGGACGTGCTCAGGCGCTCGTCGGCGAGCGCCAGCGCGGCCTCGATCGAGCCAAGCTGCTGGACCACATTCCCGGCGATCCGGTCGCCGGAATTGTTGAGCCGGTCATTGGCGCGTCCCAGCCGGCCTTCGACGCTCTCCACCTTGTCGTCGATGTTGGCGGTGATGCGGTCGCCGGTCGAGGAGAAGCGGTCGTTGGCGGCCGCGAGCGCCGCGTCGATGGAGCCGATCTGGCGGTTGATGTCGCCAACGAGCTTCTCCGCGGAGACGCCTAGCGTCTGGCTCGCGGAGCCCATGGCGCCTTCGATGCGCTCGACCTGGATGCCGACGTCGAGCGTCATGTCGACGCCCGCCTTCTGGAAACGCTGATTGGCCGATTCGAGGGCCAAATCGACCGTAGAGATCTGACGCTCGATATCGCCCGAAATCTTGGCGCCGCCCTCGTCGAGCCGTTGGCCAGCGGCCGTAATCGAACCTTCGATGCGTCCCACCTCGTTGCCGAAAGCCTCGATGACAGAAGTGGCGCTCTTGCTCATGCGCTCGTTCGAAGAGGAGAGTGCCGCCTCGACCGCTCCGGCATGGCGGTTGATGTCGCCGATGATGCGTCCACCGGCGGAAGCGAGCGCCGTATCGACGGCGCCGATCTGGTTGTTGATCTCCACGACGAGCTTCTCGCCGGTGGTGTCGAGGCCTTGCTTGGCCATCTCGACGGAGGTGTCGATGAGCGCGATCTGGGCGGCCACCGCGGCGCCCACTTCCGCGCCGGTCTGCCGGAACCGCTGGTCGGCCGATAGGAGCGAGCCGTCGACCGCCGAAAGCTGGCTGTTGAGGTCGGTGACGAGCCGGTCTCCGGCGGCGGCGAACCGCTGGCTTCCGGCTTCGACCGAGGCGTCCATCCGCTCGATCTGCCTGCCGACATTGCGCTCCGCGTCGATGCCGATATTGCCGAAGCGCTCGCCCGCCGCGGCGAGCTCGCCCTCCACCACCTCGATCTGGTTGCGGAGCGTGCTCTCGACCGTCCGGCCGGTTTCCACCAGCCGGTCGTTAGCCGAGACCAGGATCGCCTCGGCCTCGTTGATCTGCCGATCGAGGGATTCGACGACCGAGCGGCCGGTTCCGTCCAGCCGGTCGCCGGCTGCGACGAGGGCACCCTGCGCCTCCTGCAGCTGCGAGCTCATGGCGCGGGCGACCGTCTGCCCGGTCTGGCCGAGATGCTCGATCACTGCCTTGGAGCGCGCCTCGAGCGCGGTGTTGACGATTTCCGCCGCCCGCTCGATGCGGCCGGTCGTGCTGTCGGCCTGGTTGGAGACGAGGTCGACGATCTCCTCGGCCCGCTTGCCGAGCCGCTGAACGAGCGCCTCGCCGTCGACCGTCACCGCGTTGTAGATCTTGTCGCCGGCGGCCTGGAAACGGTCGATCACCGTCCCGGCGCGATCGGTCAAGGTGGTGTCGAGGCGATCCTGCGCCTGGCGGAGGCGAACGTCGATTTCCTTGGTCTGCGCCGCCATCGCGTCGGCGAAGGAGCTCCCCGCCTCGCGCATCTGCTGCGTGGCTTCATGGCCGCTCGCCGAAACGCTGCGGGAGAGCGCGTCGCCCGCCTGGTTGATCTCGTCGACGAGGTCGACGCCGCGCTGCGAGAAGGCGTCGAGCGTCCTGCCGCTCGAGGTTTCGAGCCGCGTCAGAAGGTCATCGCCGCGCGCAAGCAGCGAATCCGTAAAACTCTCGCTGGTCACAGTGATGCGCTCGAGCAGCGTCTCGGCGCGCTCCGAGAAGCTGTCGGAGAGGCTGCCTGTCGTGCGGCTCAGGCGGTCGACGAGGACGTCGCTGTTCTCCAGAAACGTCTCCGAGACGCTGGCCACGGCGTTGTTCAGCCGCTCCACCAGGAGGTCGCCGCGATTGATGATCGTGTCGGAGAGCTTGTCGCCGGCCTCGTTGATGCGGTGGAAGAGATTGTCGCTGCGCGTCGCCAGCAGATTGACCACCTGCTCGCCGGTGTCGCCGAGGGTCTGGGTGATCGCCTGGCTGCGGCCGGAGAGGAGGTCGGAGATACGCTTGGCGGCGGCGTCTGCCGCGACGGCGATCTGGTCGGTGATGCCGGCGAGATCGGCGGAGAAGGAATCGTGCGAGCCGCGAATCGCCTGGCGCACGCGCTCGGCGTTCTGCACGATCGCCTCGCGCTCGGTGACGAGCTCGTCGATCAGCCGCCGCACACGCAGCTCGTTGTCAGTGTAGGAACGCTCGAGCGAGGCGACCTCGTTGTGCACCAGCACTTCGAGCTCGCTGGCTCTGGCGAGCGCCCGCTCGATGCCGTCGCCCATCGCAGCGACTTCGCGGCGGATCGCCTGGCTGACCGTGACCACTGATTCCTTCGCGATGTTCTCTGGTTCTGCAAGCCGCAGCGCAACCTCGGTCATGGTGCGCGAGACCATGCGCATCTCCTGGCCGCGCCAGACGAGAACGGCGACCCCCCAGAACAGCAGGATCGGACCGAGAATACCGATCGTCAGGCCGAGCAGATGTGGCGCGGAGCGAACGTCCTCGACGCCGCCGAGGCTGGCGATCTCGTCGCCCCAGACGCTGAGGCCGAAGGAAATGCCTAGGCCGGCCCAGGCGAGCGTGACGAGGAGGGCGACCCAGAATGGCGTGTAGGAGGGGCGCCGCTGCAGCGCGTAGAGCAGGTTGCCGACCGAACGGACGTCGTCATTGGCGGCGCGCCGAGTGCGGGTTCGCTCGTGCCCTTTTCGGTCTGTGGCAGGACGGTTTCGATCCTGGCCCGCCTCGGCGGCATCCTCGGCCGCCGCATTGTGCCGCGCCGCGGTCGGCGCACCCGTCCCTGTCGCCATTCTTTTGACCTTCTGTGCAACGCCTGCCATTGACGGCTTCGTGCCGCCTTTGAAGTCGATTTTCAACGCCTCTTCCACAGCATGGAGGGCGGATTCCGTCGTATCGGAATTTCGGAACTTACTCATGTACCACTCGCCTTCGTCCGTACACAAAACACATCGGACTCGCTGCCGCCAAATGCGGCAGGCGACGGCATAGATGAACGACGCCGTGCTCGTACCAGCGCGACCTCATCCACAATTGCGTCGGCCGTCTTCCACCTCGCTCCGGTCTGGCCTTAACCCGAAAGAGAGACGGAAAGCCGACCGGCGTTGGTCCGCCTCCCCGCGCTTGTCCGGGCGCGATTGTAGTGCCACAATGTCACAGTTAAAAGGAAAAAACCTTGTCGGCAGGGCTTTGTTCATCAGAAATGTGAAGCGTGGGAACGGCCTGTAACGGGTGACGAAAGTGAAGTCTCAGGTCTCGGAACGAATCGGGGGAAGCAGGGAGCGAACCGACTGAAATGCCGACCAGCGCCGTCCCGCCATTCGATTCTGTTCAGCTCAATCGGTATACCAAGGGCAATGCAAGCCTGCAGGTCGAGGTGCTCGCGCTCTTCGTGGCCGAGGTGGAGCGCCTCATGCGCCAGGTGGAGGACGCGCCGGACGCGCAGGTGAGAGGAGACAGGCTGCGGGCCCTGTTCGGAGTGGCACGCAATACCGGGGCGATGCTCATCGCGCACGAAGCGCGAGTGCTCGAAACGCAGATCGCAGATGAAAATCCCGACCTGTCGCAACTCAAGAATGCCGTCGCCGAGACGCTCTCCTACATTCGGCGGACCAGCGTCTGATCTCTTTGAATTCGGGCGAATTGCCGCTTCGTGGCACAAGCCGCGCGCCTTGACTCGAATTGTCGGCAGTCTAAATCCGTGCGTCTTCCCACCAAGGCCGCGCGGATTATTTCGGCCCCCGGAGCAATATGGCGAGAATCACCTTCATCGGAGCCGATGGGACACGCTACGAAGTCGAGGCCGAGTACGGCTCTACCGTGATGGAAAACGCCATCCGCAATGGTGTTCCGGGGATCGAGGCGGAATGCGGTGGAGCCTGCGCCTGCGCGACCTGCCACGTCTATATTGGTGAGGACTGGCGATCGTTGACGGGCGAGCCCGAGCCGATGGAGGAAGACATGCTGGATTTCGCCTACGAGCTGAAGCCAAGCTCCCGGCTCTCCTGCCAGATCCACGTCACCGACGAGCTCGACGGTCTCGTCGTGACGGTTCCGCCACGGCAGGCATGAACAGGCCGCTCGGCGGGTGGCCCACGGGATAGCGATGAGCTCCAACTACGCTGAAACGGATGTCGTGATCGTCGGTGCCGGGCCGGTCGGGCTCTTCGCCGTGTTCGAGCTCGGCCTGCTCGACCTCAAATGCCATCTGATCGACATTCTCGACCGCGCCGGCGGGCAGTGCGCCGAGCTTTATCCCGAAAAGCCGATCTACGATATTCCGGCCTGGCCGCGCATCTCCGCGCAGGGCCTGGTCGACAAGCTCGTCGAGCAGATCCGCCCGTTCAGCGCGGAGTTCCATTTCGGCGAGATCGTGACGGAGCTGGAGCGCACCGAAAACGGATTTCGCGTGCGCACCGACGCTGGCACGACGATCGCCTGCAAGGTCGTCGTAATCGCCGCGGGCGGCGGCTCGTTCCAGCCTAAGCGCCCGCCCATTCCCGGCATCGAGGGTTACGAGGGCCGCAGCGTCTTCTACTCGGTGCGGCGCATGGAGGATTTCCGCGACCACGACATCGTCATCGTCGGCGGCGGCGATTCGGCGCTCGACTGGTCGATTAACCTGCAGCCGCTCGCCAAGAGCCTGACGCTGGTGCACCGGCGGCCGGAGTTCCGCGCTGCGCCGGATAGCGTGAACCGGATGTTCGCAATGCAGGAGGAGAAGAAGCTCGAGTTCCAGATCGGACAGGTGACCGGCCTTGAAGGGTCAGACGGGCAGCTTCAAGCCGCGATCGTGAAGGGCCCGGAAGGCGACGTCCGCCTGCCCGTCACGCGCATGCTGCCCTTCTTCGGGCTCACCATGAAGCTCGGCCCGGTGGCGGATTGGGGCCTGAACTTCCACGAGAACCATATCCAGGTCGATCAGATGCGGTACGAGACCTCCGAGCCCGGCATTTTCGCAATCGGCGACATCAACACCTATCCGGGCAAACTGAAGCTCATCCTCTGCGGCTTCCACGAGGCGGCGATGATGGCGCGCGCTGCCAAGGGCATCGTCCACCCGAACGAGAAGATCGTGTTCCAGTACACGACCTCATCCACCAGCGTGCACAAAAAGCTCGGCGTCGCTTGAGGAGGCGGTGAGTCCTACGTCCGAGCGGCCCGAATGGCTGCCGGAACATTTCGGGCGGGATAAGCAGCGAACAAATCAACTCGAAGTCCGGTCCTGCGATGCAGCATGGTGGCGCTGGTCCCCGACCAGAAGAGCGTCGTGAGGAGCACCGCCAGGGCGGCGCCGTCGAGGCCGAACAGCAGGCTCGATAGGGCGGTGCTGATGCCGAGCACCGCTACCGACGCGGCAGCCAGCAGCAGATTGATTTTCTGCTCCCCAACCAGCGTGAGGACGGCGTTGGTCGGCCCGAAGACGGCGCGGACCAGTTGCGCGGCGACCAGCAGGACTAGCGCGGTGTGACCTGCAACGAAGTCGGCGCCGAAGACGCGGAGGACCTCATCTCCCCAGAGAGCGCAGAGAAGCGTGGCAATAAAGGTCGCAGCCGCTGCAGCCGAACCGAGCGCGGCGAATTTCGGGCGGTCGCGCCGCTCGCCCCGCTTGCTGAGCGCATCGGCCAGATCGGGCGTGGCGATGTTCTGCGTGAGAAGCACGAAGAACCCGACTAGGAAAGCAAGCTTCAGGCAAAGGCCGAAGACGCCAATTTCCGACGCGCTCAGAACGGGCGTCGAGATCAGGATGCTCAGCTCCGGAAGGAATTGCGCGAAAACCGCGACCAGCAGTACCGCATGCGCTTCGCGCCGCCACATTGGCATCACCCGCCTCACGGCAGCCGTCCGCGGTCCGGCTATGCGCCGCCAGAGCGTCAGCTCGACCGGGAAGCGTCGCGCCAGCAAGAAATACTGCGCCACCGACAAGACAATGGTGGCGATTGCCAGGCTCAGCATCACCTGAACCAGCGAGATGCCACGCCATGCGAAGTAGACCACTCCGAGCGCGGTCAGCACGAAAATCGGCTTTAGGCAGACGTCCGGCAGGTAAGCGAGCTTGAAGGAGCGCGTGGCCGTAGCAAGGGAGCCATAAAGGCGAAAGGCGGCGACGCACGGAATCGTGGCGGCAGCAATTATGATAGCCGCGCGTGTTTCGCCTTCGAACCGCGGCCACGCGACAGTCACCATCGGGACCATCGCCCCGATTGCGAGCGCCAGGAGCATGGTCTCGAATTGCGCGTGCCGGACAAAGGAACGAAGCAGCGGCGCGCCGCTCGGTTTTCTGTAGCGGCTGACGAAGCGCGTCGCGATGCTCGGATAGCCGTGAGCCGCGACCACACCGCCGATGACGGCGAGGCTCGTTGCCGTGAAATAGATGCCGAGGTCGTGAGGCGAGAGGCATCTCGCCAGGACGAGCTGCACGAAGAATCCGGCCGCGGCGCCCACGAGCCTTGCTGAAAGCAGGAATATGGAGATGGAGAAAAGTCGCACGCCGCCCCAGCGGGCAAAGCGCGTGAAAATATTCCCCCGCCAACGCGGGGGAGCATGCAAGGCTACGCCTTGGTCTGCCACGCGCTTACGTCCAGCGATTCGTCGACCATCCAGCGGCCGACGCGCCCTGGCCTCCAGGCATGCTCGCGCAGCGCGCCTAGAAATTCCGTGCGACCGATAGTGTGAAAACCGAGACTGGCGAGATGCTCGGTCGGCCATTTGGCGTCGCGCAGCGAAAAGCCCCAATGAGCGAGGTGGCAATGCAGCGTCGCGACCGCGACCTTTGAGGCGTCGCGCACAAGCGAGAACTGCGACTCGCCGAAGAAGACGCCGCCGGCCGCAAGCCCGTAGAGGCCTCCAACGAGCTCGCCTTTAGCGTCCCGCACCTCGACGGAATGCGCATGACCGGCCTGATGCAGGTCCCAGAACGCACCCATCATCCTGGGCGTGATCCAGGTCAGCGGCGTCTTGCCCGGCCTCGGCTCGGCGCAGGCCCGCATGACGGCTGCGAAATCCCCGTCGAACGTAACCTGATATTTTCCTTGCCGGATGACGCGCCGAAGATTCTTCTCGATGCGGGTCGCCTGCGGATGCAGGACGGCGCGGACATTTGGGCTCCACCATTTCATCGGGCCGATATGGCAGAACGGAAACATGCCACGCCGATAGCCATCGAGCAGCGCCTTCGGGCTGAGATCCTCGCTGATGCCGACAAGGCCCTGCCAGCCGCGGTATTTTGGCTCCACGAGCCTTCGCCGCGCCAGCTCCGGGCTCATCATGAACTCGGCGGTCAGCCCGACGGCGTGTGGCACCAGACGAAGCCGATTTGGGCGCAGTGCGTATGCAATCCCTAAAGCCACACGCCGAGCAGTCGCCGACGGCTTTTCGCGGAAGAGCGGTGCGGTAGTGCTGACCGCACGAGCTGCATCGGAGTACATCCCGAGGGACTCGAATTCCACATCCGTTTCCGCTTGTGCGGATCCGTAGCTCTCGACCGGCGTGAGGACAGTCATCACAAGTTTCCAGCGGGCGCGCGTGCTTGTGCCTTGCCTAGATTTCGGAGCGCGAGTCCGGCCAACCTTGAACGGACTGACGCGGGGAGAGCGTAGAAGGCGCTGCGCATTGCCGGGAGCAACCGCCGCAACACACCTGCCACATATAGGCGTCCGCGCATGGTGGTCGGCAGGGCGAAATCGAAAACCGCAACCTCGCCGGATTGCCATTCCGCCTTGTTGCGCGAGCGCGGCGCCATCATGTCGTAGCGTTCGATCCCATTGGCGGCGCACCAGCCCAGGAGTTTTTCGGTCAAGACGTTGCCGGGGCCGAACTTGGCGAAATCCGGAGCGAACGCACCGAGATACAGGTGATAGGATCCGCGATGGCAGAATCCCATTTCGATCGCCGCCGTCCTGCCGTCGAGCGTCACGCGGGAAACGACCATACGTGGCGAAGCTTCGGGCGCTGCCCGCGTGCGAGCGAGCTCGGCGAGACATTCGATAGTCTCGCGTCGTACGAAAGCGCGACTGATGCGGCCGGTCGAGCGCAGCCATTCGCGCTTAAGCGCGATCGCCTCGGCCAGCCAACGCCCCGCCTGTTCGGGTCCTGCCGCGACCTCGAAGCCGACGCTGCCCTCCTGCTCGAACCGGCGCATGCGCTTCCTCTGTTGTCGGACGACCCGCGACTTCAGGCTCGTCATGAGGTGCGCGCTGCCGCGCGAAAGATCCGAATATGGCGCCCCCTCGGCGCAGGCGAGCGGCGCGATGTCACTCAACGCATTGCGCAAAGCTCCGTCGGCGCGCACGCGTTCCAGGAGGATGAGATCGGGACGGGCAGCGCGGACAAGCGCCTCGGTTGCCGCCGATAGTGCTTCCGTGCCGTCGCAATCCGGATCGAGCAGGATCTCGTCATATTGCCCGATCGGGGCGCCAGCACCCCTCGCGACGCGAACCAGCGTGCTCCGATCGACCAGCAGAGGCCAAATCAGGATGGCGCGGCCATTCTGCCTGACGACGATCGTGACGAGGAGGTCGGCGCGATTGGTTGCAAAATGACGAGACCAGACGGCCAGCATGTCGGGCGACTGGAATACGGTCGCGTCACGCTGCAGTTCGGCCAGTCGCTGCCACTCGGCGCGGAGCATGTCATAGGCTGCCGCCCCATCGAGCACCTCCGCCGCGAGAACGTGCCGCGATGCGGTGCTCTTGACCGCGATGGGCGCAATGCCCTGCGCGCGGATGCCCGCAACGGCTACCTCGCTCATCATGTGGCCTCGTCGGTGGTGCTCCGCATTATTAACAGGCAGCTTCCGCCGCCGGGTTAATTGCCGCTGGTTAACCTTTCCGTGTGGTCAGCAAAGTCTTGCGTCAGGGTGTTCCGCCGCCAACCTGCTCGGCCGTGTGACGCGCCGCCCGGCCCCCTCGCCGGCGGCCTTCCATACTGGCGCCGGAAGCATCCGTCTCCCGGGCCGGAAGAGCGACTGCGGCCGAAAGGTTCGGAAAAGGCTCGAGCTTGTTCGGGAACGCCATGGCGTTGACGAAATGCTCCTGGAAGCGCGGCTCGAGCGCCGTCTCGATCTTCTCGATCCGTCGGACCAGATCCTCGATCTCGCGGCGATAGCCCTTGTTCAGAAGCGCCATGCGCGCGCCGGTCCCGGCGGCGTTGCCGACGCCCGCCACCTTGTCGAGCGGACAGTCGGGGATGAGTCCGATCACCATGGCGTATTTCGGGTCGATATAGGTGCCGAAGGCGCCGGCGAGCTTGATCCTGTCGACCTTCGTGATCCCGAGCTTGTCCATCAGAAGCCGCGCCCCGGCATAGAGCGCCGCCTTGGCGAGCTGGATGGCGCGTACGTCGGTCTGCAGGATGCGGATTTCGGGCATGCCGCGCGCCGGTTCGGCGCGACAGAGAACGTAGGCGAAGGTGCGCCCGGTCTGGACGATCCGATCGCTCCGCGCCGCTAGGCGGCCGTCGATCACGCCATCCTCGCTGATGACGCCAGCAAGGAACAGCTCGCCGATCGCTTCGATGATGCCGGATCCGCAGATGCCGGTTACGCCGACATCGGCGGCGGTCTCCGCGAATTCCGGTTCGTCCGACCAGTGATCGCCGCCGATCACCTTCACCTTCGGTTCAAAGGTCACCGGGTCGATCCTGACGCGTTCGATGGCGCCGGGCGCGGCGCGCTGCCCGCCCGAAATCTCGGCCCCCTCGAAGGCCGGGCCGGTCGGGGAGGACGCGGCGACCAGCCGATCCTTGTTGCCGAGCACGATCTCGGCGTTGGTGCCGACATCGACCAGAAGCGTGATCTCCTCGCCGCGATGCGGGCCCTCAGAGAGCGTCGCGCCGGCCGCGTCGGCGCCGACATGGCCGGCGATGCAGGGAAGCGTGTACACGCGCGCGCCTGCGTTGACCGGCAGGCCAAGGTCGCTCGCGCGCAAATTCAAGGCGTCGGAGATTGCGAGTGCGAATGGCGCGCCGCCTAGCTCGGTCGGATCGATGCCGAGGAAAAGATGGTGCATGATCGGATTGCCGACGAAGACGCATTCGAGAATCTCGTCCGACGACACGCCGGCCTCAGCACAGACCTTGCCGATCAAGACGCCGACCGCCTCGCGCACCGCCTTCGTCATGCCCTCGCGCCCGTCCGGATTCATCATCACGTAGGAGACGCGGCTCATCAGATCCTCGCCGAAACGGATCTGCGGGTTCGGAATGCCGGCAGAGGCGAGCGTGCGGCCGGAAAGGAGGGCGGAGAGGTGGCAGGCGATCGTGGTCGAGCCTATGTCGACGGCAATGCCGCAGGCGAAATTGTGCAGGTCCGGCCACAGCGCGATCACCACCGGCCCGCCTCGGTCATGGAAGACGGCCGCCGTCACCTTCCATGCGCCCTCGCGCAGCACTTTCTGCACCTTGGGCAAGAGATGGAAGTCCATGCGCGGCGTGTCGAAGTGCCACTGTTCGACAAGCGCGCGGATCAGCCGGTCGGCGTCGCCGAGCGGCTTCGCCATGTCTGGCTCCTCCACCTCGACGTAGCAAAGCTGCACAATCGGATCGCGCGCGATCACCCGCGTCTCGGCGCGCTTCCTGACGATCTGTCGATTGATCTGCACGTCCTGCGGCACGTCGACGACGAGGTCGCCCTGGATGGTGGCGGAGCAGGACAGGCGGCGCTGGTTTTCGAGCTCGCCGCGCTTGTCGACGTAACGGGCCTCGGTGTCGGTGAACGGCGACAGGTGGTCCTGCCGCGATGTGATGCCGTGCTTGGCGAACTCGCCTTCCTGCACCTGGATCTGGCAGCGTCCACAGATGCCGCGTCCGCCGCAGACGCTCTCGATGTAGACGCCGAGCGAGCGCGCTGCGTCGAGCACCGGCGTGCCGTGCGGAAACCGCCCGCGGCGGCCGGACGGCATGAAGAGCACGAGCGGGTCTTTGAGGGGCGCGTTCATCCCTGACTCAGCATCCTCTCCTAAACCTCGACCCTTCCCCGCCGGGCCTCTCTCCCCCCGCGGCGGCGACCGCCGCCCTCGGAGGCTGCGGCTTCGGCATTGGCGAGGGCAGCCTCGCCGCTCACCTGCTTCGGACCGGAGGCGGCAGTCGGCGTGTAGTCGCGATAGGTCCTGATCCAGGTCATGCAATCGCCGTCGGTGCCCATCAGCACGTTGGCGCCGCGCACGGCCTCCATTTCCTGCGGTCGGCAGGGGTTCATGATGGCTGAGGTCATTCCGCTGGCGATCGCCATCGGCAGGAATGCGGCGTTGATGCCGTGCCGGTGCGGCAGGCCGAAGGAGATGTTGGAGGCGCCGCAGCTGGTATTGACCTTGAGTTCCTCGCGTAACCGCCGGACCAGCGCGAAGACCTGCCGCCCGGCCGTCCCCATGGCGCCGATCGGCATGACCAACGGGTCGACCACGATGTCCTCCGGCTTGATGCCATAGTCCATCGCCCGCTCGACGATCTTCTTGGCAACAGCGAAGCGCACGTCGGGGTCTTCGGAGATGCCGGTCTCGTCGTTGGAGATGGCGATCACCGGCACGTTGTATTTCTTGATGAGCGGCAGGATGATCTCCAGCCGGTCCTCCTCGCCGGTCACCGAATTAACGAGCGGCCGGCCGACGGCGACTTCGAGCCCGGCCTTCAGCGCCGCCGGCACCGAGGAATCGATCGAAATCGGGCAGCTGACGAGGCTCTGCACGATCTTGATTGTTTCGACGAGGAGCGGCGGCTCGGTGGTATTGGGATCGACGGCGGTGACGCCGGCATTGACGTCGAGGACCAGCGCGCCGGCCGCGACCTGCGCGAGCGCGTCCCTCTTCACCGTCTCGAAATTGCCGACCACCATCTCGGCCGCTAGCCTCTTGCGGCCGGTCGGGTTGATGCGCTCGCCGATCACGCAAAACGGTTGGTCGAAGCCGATCACCACTTCCTTGGTGGCGGAAGCCAGGATTGTCCGGGTCATAAGGCTGCCTTCTTAAAACATATAAAGAGTTCTTTATATCGTTATGTCCCGCTCATCAAGAGACCGGGACCATCAAGCTACCGGGGCCGTGTCTTTTGTGTCGGCAAGGATGTTTTGGAGCCGATCCGCGACGCGTTGCGTATCCGGGCTCGCCTCCCGCCGCCACGGCCGGCGGCCGGCGAGCACGCCCGATTCATGCACGATCTCGGCGACCAGCTCCTCCTGCCGATAGGCCATGACATGCGCACCGGAGATGCCTTCGATCTCGCGACATTGCTGCATGATCTCGATGCAAATCCGCTTGCCTTCCTGCTTCTGGTCTTTCGCCCCCTCTAGCCTCTCGATGACGGCGTCCGGGATATGGATGCCGGGCACGTTGGAGCGGATCCAGCGCGCCGCCCGCGCCGAGGCGAGCGGACCGACGCCGACCAGGATGAAGCACTTCTCGTTCAGACCGAGGTCGCGCACGCGGTGCATAAAGCTCTCGAACATCGGCACGTCGAAGCAATATTGCGTCTGCACGAACTGGGCGCCGGCCTCGATCTTCTTGGCGAGCCGCAGCGGACGGAACTCGTAGGGCGGGGCGAAGGGGTTGGCGGCGGCGCCGAGAAAAAGGTGCGGCGGAGAGGTGATTTTTCGGCCGGAGAGGAAGCGCGCCCCGTCGCGCATGGTGCGGGCGGTCTCCAGGAGCGAGATCGAATCGAGGTCGAAGACGGGGAGGGCGCCCGGCTGGTCGCCGGCCTGCACGCCGTCGCCGGTAAGGCAGAGCACATTCGCGACGCCCATCGCGGAGGCGCCGAGCAGGTCGCCCTGGATGGCGATACGATTGCGGTCACGGCAGGCGACCTGCAGGACGGGCGCGTAGCCCATGCGGGTCAGGAGCGCGCAGATGCCGACCGACGACATGTGGCAGTTGGCGCCGGAGGCGTCGACGGCGTTGATGGCATCGACCCAGCCATCGAACGGCGAGACGCGGTCGTAGACGTCTTCCGGATCGGCGGAATCGGGCGGATTGAGCTCGGCGGTCACCGCGAACTCGCCGCGGCGGAGCACCCGCTCCAGACGCCCGCGCGAGGAATGGCCGGGGAGCGGATCGAGCGGCAAGTGCACGCCCGCGGGGTTTTCGTCGGGCTGCCTCATGTGCGAAACATCAAGCCTCCGCCTTCCGCGCTTCCGCTGCTTGCGCGGTGACGCGGAGCCAAGCAGAGGTCTCGCGCAGGCTATGGTCGACCGGATTCTGTAGTGCGAGGATGGCGTCGCCCTCCCGCATGCGCTGGCTCCCCTCCCAGGCCTGCACCCAGACGCAGGGCATGTCCGGCTCCACCTCGCAATTGCCGTTGGCGCGCACGCCGCCGCAGGGCCCGTTGCGAAGCCGCTTCGGACAATTCATCGGACACGACATGCCGGTCGAGGAGAGGATGCATTGTCCGCACATGCGGCAGTCGAACAGAAAACCCTTCACGCGCCGCTCGACGAATTTGACGGGCGGTTCGGCGCGCGAATAGCCGACAAGATTCCAGAAGGGGTGCAGCTTCAGGAAGAGATCGGCGAAAAGCGCATAGACGCGCTCGAGGAACCGAGCATGCCTGACCGACCAGAGGCGGATCGTGTAGGATTTCCGAAGCCGCCGCGTGACCGAGACGTGCTGCGGCTGATAGGCGCCGGCCGGCTTATCCCGCTTGCCGGCCGCCGTTATCGACCAATTGCCGAAGCCGATCCCTGCCATAGTCGCTCTCCAGGCGGGCGAGTGCGGCGTCCGCTTCCGCCTCCAGATCGTCGCCGCAAGCCTCCGGCGCGCCGCGCCGCCATTCGGCGAGATAGGCGTCGGTGCCGACTGCGCCAATCTTCATGGCGCATCGGTCGATCGCCTGCACGAAGCGTTCCGGCAGCTCTCGCTTCGCCACAGCCCGCCGTCCCGCCTTGACGATCACCTGCGCCGGAATATCGCGCCAGTAGACGATCACCCGTTCCGCCAAGAAGCCCTCCGTTTCGTCGCTTATCTCAATGCCTTGGCGCCACGGGTCGCTTCGCCACGACACGGGGGCGGCGAATTGCGACGCTAACGTCAGACAGTCGTCAGGAAGCCCGCGAGATCGCCCATACCGGTCACGCGCTTTTCGTAAGCAAGACCGAGCCGCTCCGCGGCATTGCGCGCCTTTTTCTCCAGCTCGGCATCCTCGGTCTGCGCGAGAAAGATCAGCCGGCGGTAATTGCCGAAATACATGTCGCGGAGTTCCGGGTGACGGTCGAGCCCGAGTGGCTCGATGACAAAGCTCTCGAACTGGCGGGCGAGGAAGTCGGTCAGGAAGAACGCGTCGATGTCGTCCTCGTCACGCTTGGCGAAAGCGTCATTCCCCCAAAAGAAGGCATAGCAATGCGGGCCCGCGATCCGCTCCACGCCTTCCTCCTCGCAGACCTTGTCGAGCGCGCCCTGCGTCCCGCATTCGGCATAGGCGACAGCGATCCTGCCGTAGCGCCCCCGGTTCTCCCGGATGAGCGCTCGCACTCCGGGCGCGATCTTTTCGGGTCGGTTGTGCCAGATGGCGGGCAGGCATGCCAGCTCGATATGGTCGAGCCGGTTCGCGGCAACGATCGCGCCAATCTCATGCGCGAGCGCGCCGCAGGCGATGATGAGGACACGGTCAGCGGCATGAGGCACAACAGGGACGCGCGGGCCCTCTCCCCTTGAGGGAGAGGGTGGTCGGACGCTCGCCCGCCGTAGCCTTGGCGAAGGCGGGAGCGACCTAAGCGAGGAATTCACTGTTGCGGCCATATCGCCTCGCATATGGCATTTCCGCCCGCTGCGGGCCAGCCTACATGCAGTTCCAACTCTTTTGAGGGCTGCAATGATAGCGCGCTTATGGCACGGCTGGACCACTCCCGAAAACGCCGACAGATACGAGGCGCTGACAAGACGCAGATTTTCCCGGGCATCGTCGGGCGGAAAGTCGCCGGATTTCACAAGATCGAGCTGCTGCGTCGCCCACTCGGCACCGAGGTCGAGTTCGTCACCATCATGTGGTTCGCCTCGCTTGACGCCATCAAGGCCTTCGCCGGCGCCGACTATGAGACGGCCGTCGTGCCGCCCGCGGCCCGCGCTGTGCTCTCCCGCTTCGACCCCAAGTCGCAGCACTATGAGGTGAGGGCTTGATCGCTGTCATTTGTGCTACATTTTGTACATACATCGTTGCTTGCCCGATGATCTTTGAATGGGACGAGGCCAAACGCGCCGCGACGCGGCAGGTCCGTGGCCTCGATTTCGCGGACGCCGATCTATTTTTCGATGGCCGCCCTGTGATCGTCCTCCCGTAGCCGCGCGACCACGAAGAGCGGTGGAGGACGACGGCGATTGTCGAGGGGGCATATTACACGCTGGTTTGGATGTGGCGCGGCGATGCTGTTCGGGTCATTTCCATGAGGAGAGCGCATGTCGACGAGGAAAGAGCGCATCGTGCGCACCACGACTGAAGAACTAAGGGCGATGAAGGCACGCGGGAAAGCGGGCTCGGACTGGAAGCGCGCGGCCAAGATGCCCGTGCCGGACGGCAGCGATCCCGACGATGCCGTAGAGCCCGTTAGCATGGACTGGGTCAGGACCGAGTTGCCGATGCCGCGCCGCAAGGCCCACGCATCGCTGAGGATCGATGCCGATGTGCTGGACTGGTTTCGCGCGCAGGGCCGCGGCTATCAGACCAAGATCAACGCTATCCTGCGCAGCTACTTCGAGCAGCACACGAGGTGAAGCTGCTTTCTTATTGATCCGCCGGCGGGCGGTTGTGCTTGCGCTTGATCAGGTCCTTCGCCGTCTCCACCGCCACAGCCGCGTCGCGGCAATAGGCGTCGGCGCCGACTGCCTTGCCGAACTCCTCGTTCAAGGGCGCGCCGCCGACGAGCACGATGTAGTTGTCGCGCATGCCCTTGGCTTTGAGCGTGTCGATCACGACCTTCATGTAGGGCATGGTGGTGGTGAGCAGCGCCGACATGCCGATGATGTCGGGCTGGTGTTCTTCGATTGCCGCGAGATAGTTCTCGACCGGATTGTTGATGCCGATATTGATCACCTCGAAGCCGGCGCCCTCCATCATCATGGCGACGAGGTTCTTGCCGATGTCGTGGATGTCGCCCTTCACCGTGCCGATCACCATCTTGCCGATCTTGGGGGCACCGGTCTCGGCCAGCAGCGGCCGCAGGATGAACATGCCCGCCTTCATGGCGTTGGCCGAGAGGAGCACCTCCGGCACGAAGAGGATGCCGTCGCGGAAATCTTCCCCGACGATGCGCATGCCTTCGACCAGCGCCTTGGTCAAAACGTCGTAGGGCGTCCAATCGCGGCCGAGCAGGATGTTCACGCCCTGCTCGATCTCCTCCTTCAGCCCGTCATAGAGGTCGTCGTGCATCTGGGCGACGAGGTCATCGTCGGAGAGCGATGCAAGATCGATGTCGTCGTCGGCCATTCTTCGGGCGCTCCACAGCAAAACCGCCGCAAAGCGGCGGCCGACCCCATTATAGGCGCGGCGCCGGTCTGTGGACCTCGCTCAGAAGCGACTCCGCCCGCGCGGGTTGCGACAAGGCGCGGACGGAGCGGCAGTTGCCGATCGCTATTGCTTCGTCGCCGTGATCGCGTTGAGGCACCTGGCATCCCCTCTGCGCACCAAGTACAGCGTTCGGGCGACGCCGTTGACGATGTTGCCGGCGCGCATGGTCCAAGTCATCACTGATTCGCCAACGGGCCTGAACGTGAGCGTCGTATTCGTGAATGAAAATGGGCCGGCGGCGGTTTCCGCATGCGCCGCCATGGGATTGCCGCTGCTGTTGATCCTGAGCGCACCGCCACTGACGAGGATCGCCTCGAAGCTTGCGTTCCCGGCGGAGACGCCGAGTACTGCGGTCGGAAACGTGAGGCTGCCGACCCCGATGTTCAACTCGCCGCTCTGCGCCGGGTTGATCGCCCTGACCGCGGGCGCGGTCGTAGTGCCAAGCGTTAGATAGTTACCCATCGTGGTCGTGAACCTGGCTTCGCATTGGGTGAAAACCATCAGGACATATTTGCCCGAAACCTTCGGCGCAGCCTGCGCGGCCTGCGCCAGGGCCAGCAATGCCACTGCCGCCCAAAAACTCGTCGCAATCTTCAATGTGTTTCCCCCTGCCTTCGCCGGCATCCCCGATGACCAGCTCGTTGAGGCCGAGATAGGCGCGAAAAATGAAGCCATGGCAAGACCGGACCCGGAACAGGATTACTTGGTCGATGGCTTGGCCTAAGATCTGACCGAGGCGGAATTCGGTGCGCGGCGTCTTGCCCGGGTTCATCGTGGCACCGAAGCCGCCCTGCGCATGCCCACGGTTCTTTTCTTGACCGGGCGTTGGCGCGTCACTATAGGGAAGCGCTTCCGGAACAGCTGTTTGGCCGTTGCTTCCGTGCGAAACCGAGCACGGGCGGGAGCTTTCGGCCCACCCTTTGTGAACGAGAGGTTTTCTCATGGCGCGCCGCTGCGAATTGACAGGCAAGGCCGTGCTGGTAGGCAACAACGTCAGCCACGCCAACAACAAATCCAAGCGCCGCTTCCTGCCCAATCTGAAGCGCGTGTCGCTGATGAGCGACGCACTGGGGCGCACGGTGCGGCTCAAGATCTGCGTCAACGCGCTCCGCAGCGTCGAGCATCGCGGCGGCTTTGACGCCTTTCTGGTGAAAGCGCGCAAAGAGGAGCTTTCACCGCGGGCGCGGCTTCTCCGCAAGGACGTGCTGGCAAAGCGGGCCGAGAACGCGGCGGCCGAAGAGGCTGCCTGATCCGCTTTGGCCGATACCGGCAGGACAGTCGGAATTGCCGTCGCGGTCGCCGCGATGGCGGCCGTAATTGTCCTCTCGAATGTCCTCGTCCAGCATCCCTTCCAGGTTACCGTCGGCAGGCTGAACCTCGCCGACCTCCTCACCTGGGGCGCATTCTCCTATCCGCTGGCCTTCCTGGTAACCGACACGACGAACCGGCTCCTTGGCCCGCGCGTTGCGCGCCGCGTCGTCTATCTCGGCTTCGCGATCGCCGTAATCCTGTCGGTCTGGTTCGCGACGCCGCGAATCGCGATCGCCTCGGGCACGGCCTTTCTCGTCGGCCAGCTCCTCGATATCGGCATCTTCAATCGGCTGCGGGATCGCTCCTGGTGGCAGGCGCCATCCTTCTCCAGTCTCGCCGGGTCGGCGGCTGACACGTTGGTCTTCTTCACGCTCGCCTTCGCACCGGCTTTTGTCTTCATCGGTGCCAACGATCCCTTCGCCATCGAAGGCGCGCCGTTCCTCGGGCTCTATCCGGTCGAGACGGCGCGCTGGCTGTCCTGGGCGTTCGGCGACTTCTCGGTGAAGCTTCTGATGGCCGTGGTGGCGCTCATTCCCTACCGCCTGATCGTCGGCTTCTTCGTGCCGCTGAGGCCTGCGACGTCCGGCTGAGCCGCCGGCTCTGTCCAATCGCTGAAATCAGTCGTCAGTCAGCGCAAACTGCAGGATCAGCGTCCTCTGCAGAACGCTGTAATTATCGTCCGACACGATCGTGAGGATGGTACGTCCGGCTTCGTCCTGACTGACCGCGAGGCCTTCCATATTGTCGATCTGGCTGGTCATGCCGGCGTCGAGGAGGATCTCGCCGTCGAGCCGCGCGCCGATCTTGATGGCGTCGCCGGCGATGCGCCGCAGCCGCATCGCGATACCCCATCCCGGCGTGTAGCGACGCTCCAGAAGCATGAGGTCGCCATTCGGCAGAAAGCGCGCGCTCGAGACGTCGAATTCGTCGCGGCGGACAATCGCGAACTCTCCTACACCGGCGATCCAGCCGGGAATGTCCTCTTCGCCCCGCGGCGGGCGCTCGGCAATGGCGATGATCTCGCCCGCGAGGGGGGATGCTTGCGGCGCGTAGGCTACGCTTTCAAGCCCCTTGTTGGAGCGGAGGATGCGATCCTCGACGCCCACCAGCTTCGGGGTGAAATTCGTGGGCATGTCGCCAGCGAGATCGAAAACAAGCATGGCGTTCGCCTGCCGCTCGCGGACGATCACACCACGGCGCCGATCACTCGGATCGATCGCGACATCTTCAGAGTCGCCGAGCTCCTTCGACCTGTCGCCGTCCGGGAAGAGGCTTTCGATCTCGGCGTCGGCAAGACCGGCGAGGCGGCCATCCTCATGCAGGAGACGGGCGCGCACGAACGTCCCGGAATCGCTGATCATGAACGCGGTCTCGGCATCGAGCATGTCGATCCCGGAGAGCCCACCGAAATCCCTGTCGTCTGAAGAGACGTCGAGGCCGCCGAGAAACTCGAGCGACCCGCCGGCCGCGCCTGAGCCGCTCAAGGCGAAGGTGTCGATCCTGCGGGCTGTTACGGCGAGCGGCTCGGCGGCCGCGCCTTGAATGGCGGAAAGTTCGACCAGCGCGGCGAGCAGCGCGAAAGACCTCACGCGGCGCGCCGCCGTCTTGGATGCCCCCGCTCGGGAACGCTCTGCTTCTGTTCGAACAGCTCGGCGAGCTTCTCCATCATCACGCCGGCGAGCTCCTCGGCATCCACGATGGTCACCGCGCGCTGATAGTAGCGCGTCACGTCGTGCCCGATACCGATGGCGATCAGCTCGACCGGCGAACGCTGCTCGATCTGCTCGATCACGAAGCGAAGGTGGCGTTCCAAATAGTTGCCGCTGTTGACGGACAAGGTGGCGTCGTCGACCGGTGCGCCGTCGGAGATCACCATGAGGATCTTGCGCTGCTCCACCCGCCCGAGCAGCCGTTTATGGGCCCAATCAAGCGCCTCGCCGTCGATGTTCTCCTTCAGCAAGCCTTCGCGCATCATCAGCGCGAGGTTGCGGCGCACGCGCCGCCACGGCACGTCGGCGGATTTGTAGACAATGTGGCGGAGATCGTTCAGCCGGCCCGGGTGAGGGGGCTTGCCGGCTCTCAGCCATTCCTCGCGCGATTGCCCGCCCTTCCACGCGCGGGTCGTGAAGCCGAGGATCTCGACCTTCACGCCGCAACGCTCCAGCGTGCGCGCGAGAATATCGGCGCAGGTCGCTGCGACCGTGATCGGCCGGCCGCGCATGGAGCCGGAATTGTCGAGGAGGAGCGTCACCACCGTGTCGCGGAACGCCGTCTCCCGCTCCTGCTTGAACGAAAGAGGCGCGAAGGGGTCCGTGACCACGCGCGAGAGTCGCGCCGGGTCGAGTATGCCCTCTTCGAGGTCGAAGTCCCAGGCACGGTTCTGCTGCGCAAGCAACCTCCGCTGCAACCGGTTGGCAAGCCGAGCCACGGCGCCGTGCAGACTGGCGAGCTGCTTGTCGAGGAAGGCGCGGAGCCGATCGAGTTCCTCCGGCGGACAGAGATCCTCCGCATGCACGATCTCGTCGTGCTTCGTGGAGAAGATCTTGTAGTCGATCTGAGGCTCGTTTTTCCCACCGAAATCGGGGCGTCGGGCGTCGCCCGACGGCTCCTTGTCGGCCGCGCTGTCGTCCTTGGAGAACTCGTCGGCGGTTGCATCGGCGTCGTCGGATTCGCCGGTTTCCTCCTCTTCGCCGGAAGATTCTGTCTCCTGCTCGGCCGATTCCTGCTGATCCTGATCCGCGTCGCCGCGCGCCGCCTCGCTATGTTCTGGCGCGGCCTCCGCATCGTTGCTGTCCTCGTCGTCGTCGTCGGATTCAGGTCCGAGCTCTTCGCCCATGTCGAGCGAGACGAGGAGATCGCGCACCGCTTCGGCGAAGGCGTGCTGGTCTTCCGCGACGGTGCCGAGCCGGTCGAGCTCGCGGCCGGCCTTCGTTTCGACCGCCTCGCGCCAAAGCTCCACCACCTTGCGCGCGCTCTTTGGTGGTGCCGCCCCGGTCAGCCGCTCGCGCACGATGAGCGCTAGCGCGTCCTCCATCGGCGCCTCGGACTGTTCGGTGATCTCGTCGAGATTGGCTCGGTGGTAGCGGTCCTGCAGCATGGCGTTGAGATTGGAGCGGATGCCGTCCATGCGCATCGAACCGAGCGCCTCGCAGCGTGCCTGCTCGACCGAATCGAAGATAGCGCGCGCCTGCCGCCCTTCCGGCGAGAAGCGCCGATGCACCTTGCCGTCATGGCAGGCGAGCCGAAGCGCCATGGCGTCGCCGAGGCCGCGCGTGATGGCCGCGTCCTGCAGCGTCAGCCGCCGCGGCGGCTCCGGCAGGCGCACCTTCTGCGCCGTCAAGAGTGGCCGGTCGGCGGCAAAAGTCACGTCGACGTCGCGTTTTCCCGCAACCGCGCGCACGCAGCCGGCGACGGCCCGCTTGAAAGGCTCGGTCGGCGCTTCGCGCTTCTTCGCGGTCATGCAGTCACTAGCTCATCACGACATTGGCGGAAGTTTCCGGCAACTCCACGCCAAGCGCACGCTGATAGAACTCGGCCACCAGCGGTCGCTCCAGTTCGTCGCATTTGTTGAGGAACGTGACGCGGAAGGCGAAGCCGAGATCGCCAAAAATCTCCGCGTTCTCCCCCCAGGTGATGACCGTGCGCGGGCTCATCACGGTCGAGATGTCGCCGTTCATGAAGGCGTTCCGCGTGAGGTCGGCGACGCGCACCATGCGGCTCGCCTGTTCGCGACCCTTCGGCGTTCGGAGCGGATGCACCTTGGCCAGCACGATATCGACCTCGGCGTCGTGCGGAAGATAGTTCAGCGTCGTGACGATCGACCAGCGGTCCATCTGCGCCTGATTGATCTGCTGCGTGCCATGATAGAGGCCGGATGTGTCGCCAAGCCCGATGGTGTTCGCGGTCGCGAACAGCCGGAATGCGGGATGCGGCTTGATCACCCGGCTCTGGTCGAGCAGCGTCAGCCGGCCGGAGGATTCCAGCACCCGCTGGATAACGAACATCACGTCGGGGCGCCCGGCGTCGTATTCGTCGAAGCAGAGCGCGACGTTGTGCTGATAGGCCCAGGGCAGGATGCCGTCGCGGAATTCGGTCACCTGATGGCCGTCCTTGATGACGATGGCGTCCTTACCGACGAGATCGATACGGCTGATGTGGCTGTCGAGGTTGACGCGCACGCACGGCCAGTTGAGCCGCGCCGCGACCTGCTCGATATGCGTCGATTTTCCGGTCCCGTGGTAGCCGGTCACGATGACGCGCCGGTTCTTGGCGAAGCCGGCGAGGATGGCGAGCGTCGTCTCACGGTCGAAGAGATAGTCTTCGTCGAGATCCGGCACGTGCTCGTTCGGTTCCGAGAAGGCCGGGACCTCCATGTCGGAGTCGATCCCGAAGACCTGACGCGCCGAGACCGTCATGTCCGGAACCGCGAGCAATTGTTCGGCGGTCGCAATCATACGAAAATCCTCTTGGGGCGATGCATCCGGCGGCCCAAGCCGATAGCCAGTGCCGACGAGATGGGAATTAGCAGAAACCGACGCTCTTCAGATAGCTGTAGGCCTGGATGACTTCTCGCAGGCGGTCTTCCAGCGAGCGGTCTCCGCCGTTGGCATCGGGGTGGTGGCGTTTGACCAGCAGCTTATAGCGCGCCTTGATTTCCGCGGCACTGGCCGACAAGTCCAGCCCCAAAGTGCTGAGCGACCGGGCCTCCATATTGTGCACTTTGCGTCGCTCGGGCTCGGCGCCGCGTGTCTGAAAGCCCTCTCCGAAGAGGCGGAACGGGTCTTGTGCGCGGCCAGACCATTTGAAACCGGAAGGCCGGGCTTGACGGATCGGCTCGTCGCTCTTGGCGTTCACCCCCATCTGCCAGGTCGGCCGGTGACCGAAGCTCGCGTCGCGCTGGAAAGCCTGGACGGCGGCGTCGTTCATGCCGGTAAAGTAGTTGTAGGATTTGTTATATTGGCGGACGTGATCGAGGCAGAACCAGAAATACTCGCCCTCGAGGTGGCGGCCTTTTGGAGCCCGGTGCGTTCCGGAACCGTCGCAGCCCGGCATTTCGCAGGCGCGCCGCGCCGGCTCGTGCCGCGGCTCGGCGGCATCGATCCGGATCTTGTTGAAATAGGCGGAGTGGAGCTTCATCTCGTCACTATGCCTTTCCCCGGCGACCGCCTCAAGGCGCGTCATCGTGTCTGAAAAGGATTGCGGCATCATGTTGGTGAGCGCGCGAATCGAGGAGAAACTGGCGAAGGCATTCCAGCCGGAAAGCCTCAGTGTCGTCGACGAATCCCACCTTCATGCTGGTCACGCCGGCTCTCGGCCGGGCGGCGAGACACATTTCAGGGTCAGCGTTGTTTCAAAGGCCTTTGCCGGAAAGAGCCGGGTCGAACGCCACCGGATGGTGAATTTGGTGCTTGCCGAGGAGCTTGCGGGCCCCGTCCACGCTCTTGCCGTCCACCCCGCAGCGCCGGGTGAGGGGGAGCGGAACTGAGCCTTATTTCGTAGTGACGGCCCTGCCGCGCAAGGGTGCCTTCTCCAGAAACGCCTTCACTTTCTCCGGCGGTACGTCGTTGGCGATGAAGGCTTTGCCGATGCCGCGCGTCAGAATAAAAGTGAGCCGGCCGCGCTGGACCTTCTTGTCCTGCGCGACGTGGCGCATCAGATCGTCGGCCGCGAGCGGCGCCCCCGGAATGTCGCCGATCGCAACGGGCAGCCCGGCGGCTTTCAGATGCGCGCACACACGCTTCGCGTCGGCCTCCGGCGCCAAGCCCTCCGAGACCGAGAAATCGTGCGCCAACACCATGCCGATCGAAACCGCTTCGCCGTGGACGAGGCGCTTTGGATCGAAGCCGCAGGCGGCCTCGATCGCATGCGCAAAGGTATGACCGAGATTGAGGAGCGCGCGCTCGCCAGCTTCGTGCTCGTCCGCGGCGACGGTTTTCGCCTTGAACCGAACACTCTTGGCAATCGCCTGGATGCGCGCCGCGCCCCCTGCGAAAATCTCGCCGTGATTCTTTTCGAGCCAATCGAAAAATTCTCGGTCGCCGATCAGCCCGACCTTGACCATCTCCGCGTAGCCCGCGCGGAACTCGCGCTCCGGCAGCGTGTCGAGGCTCAGCGTGTCGGCAAGAACGAGCGCCGGCTGCAGGAAGGCGCCGACGAGGTTCTTGCCGTGGGGCGCGTTGATTCCAGTTTTGCCGCCGACGCTTGAATCGACCTGCGCCAGCAGCGAGGTGGGCACCTGGACGAGGCGCATCCCGCGCCGAGTGATCGCCGCCGCGAAGCCGGCGAGGTCGCCGACCACGCCGCCGCCGAGCGCCACAACCACGTCGCCACGTTCGCGCCGCGACTCCAGGATCGCCTCGACGACCGCCTGCAGGCGCTCAAAACTCTTCGAAGCCTCGCCAGGCGGGATGACGATCTCGGCGCTGTCGATGCCGGCCCTCTTTAGCGATGTGCGGAGTGCTGGAAGATGTCGATCCGCCACGTTTGTGTCGGTGACGATTACAGCGTTGCGACCGGGCAGCACTGCAGAGATCCGCGCGCCTGCCGCCGCGATGAGGCCCGGGCCGATCGCCACGTCGTAGCTCCGCGCGCCAAGCTCCACGCGCACGCATTCGACGCTCAAGGCGCGGGTCTTTCGCCCATGTAGGCATCGAGCGCCGACACGATGTCGCCGATGACGGCCTGGTGCGGCCCCTCGCGCGACGCAATCACGATGTCGGCGAGGCCGTAGATGGGCTCGCGTTCGGCCAGAAGCTCCCGCATGACGCCTTCCGGATTGGGTCGATCGAGGAGCGGCCTATTCCCTTTCTTGCGCACCCGGTCAAGCAGCACCGGCGCGTCGGCCTTGAGCCATACGGTTACGCCGTCAGTCCGGCAGCGCTCGCGCGTCTCCTCGCTCATATAGGCGCCGCCTCCGGTCGCCAGCACCGCGGGCCCGCTGCCAAGGAGCCGCGCCACCACGCGCCTTTCGCCTTCGCGGAACTGTGCCTCCCCGTGTTTGGCGAAGATCTCCGCAACGCTGAGGTTGGCGGCCTTTTCGATCTCGGCGTCAGCATCGAGAAACGGCAGGTGCAACAGGTTGGCGAGCCGCCTGCCGATGCTGGTCTTGCCGGCGCCCATCATGCCGACGAGCACGATGCACCTCTTACCGAGGCGCGTCAGCACGCGGTCGATCTGCTCGCCATCGGCGACGGCTTGACGTGCGTCCATGACCGGTCCTCTGCGCGCCGTGGTGCTCCGCCACTCCGGCGAATGTCAAGGTCCGGCCACATCGCCTTGCTATCGGCACGGCGTACGGGCTAGACGGAATCGGCGAAGATGCGGATCGATGCCTAGTCTTATCCGACTATTGGTTGTGCTGGGACTCTTCGGAGCGGTCATTTACGGCGGCATGATCGCCCTGGTGGTCATGGTCGAGCCGCAGCAGAGCGAAATGAGTGTGCGCGTGCCGAACGAGCGGCTGCAGCCTTGAGGGGGCGCGACACTCTGCTCGCCGGCTCGACGCGCGACGCGGCGCTGATGGAGGCGTTTCTCGAAATGCTCGCGGCCGAGCGCGGCGCCAGTTCCAACACGCTCGCCGCCTATCGCCGCGACCTCCTCGATTTTCGTGCACAGGTTGGTGCCGTGGTCTCCGCCACGGCCGAAGCCGTGCGGACTTATCTCGGCGCGCTCGCTGGACGCGGCCTCGCGGCGAGTTCGCAGGCACGGCGGCTTTCGGCGCTCAGGCAGTTCTTCCGCTTCCTGGTGGCCGAGGGGCTTCGCGCCGACGACCCGACGGCGACCGCCGAGCGGCCGAAGCCGCGCCGGCATCTCCCAAAAATCCTCTCCGTCGCCGATGTCGACCAGCTTCTCGAAGCGGCGCGCGAGCAGGCGATTGCGGTGGACCTTACGCCGACGCACCGTCTCGCCGCGTTGCGGGTCTTTGCGCTCCTCGAGCTTCTCTATGCAACGGGCCTCCGCGTTTCCGAACTGGTCGGCCTGCCGGAATCCGCCGGCCGCGGCGGGCGCCCCTTCATCGCCGTCAGGGGGAAGGGCGGACGCGAGCGGCTGGTGCCGCTCAATCTCGCCGCCCATGCGGCCCTCGACGTCTACCGGGACGCTCGCGCCACGCTCGGAAAATCGACGGGGAAATGGCTGTTTCCCGCCGACAGCGCGAGCGGTCACATGACGCGCCAGGCCTTCGCCCGTGATCTCAAAGGCGTCGCGGCACGCGCCGGCCTCGACAGCCGCAAGCTGTCGCCGCATGTGCTGCGGCACGCTTTCGCCACGCACCTTCTTTCCGGCGGCGCCGATCTCCGGGTCGTGCAGACCCTTCTCGGCCATGCGGACATCTCGACCACGCAGATCTATACGCACGTCCTCGACGAGCGCCTGAAGGAGCTCGTCAACAAGCACCACCCGCTGGCGGACCCGAGCGACATCTGATCTCGAGAGAGCATATTGTCGCGGGCGGGTGAAATTTTCGCAGGCGCGCGGCAGGGTCCTTGCCCCGATAGTCGTTGGTAAGCATCATTCTCCATAAGGGCCAGGAAAGGAGCTAAAGGCAGGGCATGAGTGAGGCCGGCACGCCGCGCGAGCAGCTTAAGATTTTCGTCTCCTATTCACGCCGCGAGATAGCGATCGCTGACAGGCTCGTGACCGCACTCGAGGTCGCCGGCTTCAAGGTCATGATCGACCGGCGTGACCTTCCCTATGGCGAAGAGTGGCAGCACGAGCTCGCCGATCTAATCCGCGCCTCCGATACCGTGGTCTGGCTGGTGAGCCCGTACTCGGTCGAGTCGCGCTGGTGCAATTGGGAGCTTGGAGAAGTCCAGCGGCAGAACAAACGGCTCATCCCGGTAGCGATCTCAGCCGTGCCGTCGGAAAGCCTGCCGGGGTCGCTCGGCCGTATCCAAATCCTGCCGGCCGACGGCGTCTTCGAGTCCAAGAGACACCTGCCTGCGCTGGTCGCCGCGCTAAATACGGATGGCGCGTGGCTGAAGGAGCATACGCGGCTCGCCGATCGCGCCCGGCAGTGGCTGACCAGAGGACAGGCGGCGGCGCTTCTCCTCCGCGGCATCGCGCTGAAGGACGCGCAGGCCTGGGCCGACCGCAAGCCCGGTGCCGCCCCATCTCCCTCCCATGAAACCCTTGAGCTGCTGCTCGCTAGCCGCCGCGCGCAGGGGCGCCGGCAGCGCCTCGCCATTGCCGCCTCGATCGTCGTCGCGATCATCGGCTTCGGCCTGGCGGGCCTGGCCTACTGGCAGCGAGGGCTCGCGCTCGACCAGCAGCGTTCTACAGAAGAGCAGCGCCAGCTCGCCGAGCGGAGCGAAGCGCGCGCCGTCGAGCAACAAAAACTCGCCGAGGAGCGCGCGGTTGCCGAGCAGGTGGCCAACGTGGACGCGCTGCGCAATTTCGAGACGGCGAAGCAGACAATCAATGGACTGGTGTTCGACATCGCGCAGGGCATCGGCGACGTCGAAGGCATTAGCGTCGAGAGCATCCGAAAAGTGCTGACGCGCGTCGAGACTGCTGTCGATCGGTTGGCGCAAGACGCGCCTGACGACATCGGTCTGCAGCGTATTCGCGCTGCGATGCTCACGAATTTCGGAGAGGCCTATCTCGCAGCGGGCGATGGCGCCGCTGCGCTCGCGGCGCACGAGGACGCATTGTGGATCTTCCGGCGCCTCATGGGGCGCGAACCTGAAAACGACCAATGGCAGCGCGACGCCACGGTCAGCATGAACAAGGTCGGCGACGCCAAGCTTCGCACCGGCGATTCTGCGGGCGCGCTGCGGGCCTACGAGGCCAGCCTCGCGCTCCGGCGCCGCCTCGCTGGGCAGAATCCCGCGGATAAACTTGCGCAGCGGGACATAACGGAGTCGCTGAACAACATCGGCGACGTGAAGCTGCGGGCCGGCGATATGCAGGGGGCTCTGGTCGCCTTCGAGGAAAGTCTGGCGATCCGCCGGCTGCTGGCCGAGAGGGATTCCGCCGACGCACAGGCGAAGCATGATGTTGCCCTCGCCGTTCAACGGGTCGGTGAGGTCGAAGAGCTGACCGGCGACACGGCCGCCGCGTTGGATGCCTTCGAGGAAAGCTTGGCCTTGTTGCACGGCCTTGTCGCACTGGATCCCGGCAACACCGGGTGGCAGCGCGACCTGTCTGTATGCATCCAGAGCATCGCCGACATGAAACTCCGCTCCGGTGACAGGGCGGCCGCAATGGCTTCCTACGAGGAGGCGCTTGCGATCAGCCGGCGTCTTACCAGTCTCGATGCCGCTAATGTCCAATGGCAGCGCGATTTGTCGCTCGTCCTGGAGCGGATCGGAGAGATAAAGCTCCGCGCCGGCGACATCTCGGATGCGCTCGCGGTCAACGAGGAGAGCCTGAGGATCCGCCGCCGCCTTGCCTCGGGCGATCCACAAAGTGTGGATCGTCAGATGGATGTCTCCGTCAGCCTGGAGCGGATCGGTGACTTGAAGCTCTACAGCGGCGACTCCCCGGGCGCGCTCGCGGCCTTCGAGGAAATGCTCGCAACCCGCCGCCAAATAGCAGGAACGGAGCCCGGCAATGCCGAGTGGGAGCGTAGCGTGGCGGCCGGCCTCGACCGAATCGGTGACATAAAGCTGCGCGGCAGCGACGTCGATGGTGCGCGGGCGGCCTACGAGGAGGGACTCGCGATCCGCCGCCGCCTCGTGGGGTTAGATTTAGACAGCCTCGATCGACAGCGCGACCTTTCGCTCAGTCTCGACAGGGTTGGCGATACCAGGCTGCGCAAAGGCGATTCCACGGGCGCGCTCGCTCTCTTCGAGGAGGGCTTGGTGATTGCTCGCCAATTGGCGGAGAAAGACCCCGACAACACGGAGCTGCAACGGGACGTGGCGCTGAGCCTCGACACAATGGGCGGCATGCGGCTCAGCGCCGGCGAGACTGAATCTGCCCTTGCCGCCTATAAGGAAGCCCTGGCTATTTCCCGCCATCTTGCCGAGTTGGATCCGGAGAATGTGCAATGGCAGGTCGACCTCGTCGTAAGCCTCTACAAGGTCGCTGAGGCGACCCTGGGATCCCCAAGGAAAGAGGCGCTTGTGGAGGCCCTCGGCATCGCCGAGCGCCTCGAGCGGGAAGGTCGTCTTTCGGCCGATCAGGAATCAATACCTGACGACCTGCGCGCCATGCTGGCTGAGGCGCAGCAGGTTTCGCCGTAGAGGTGCCGCCGGGACTTGGCCCGCCCGCCCGTTTCCGCCACAATTCTGAGCCACCGCTGACAATGCCGCCGCGGCGCCGGAGCCTGATTGCGCAATTTCCTCGATTTCGAAAAGCCGGTCGCCGACCTGGAGGGCCAAATCCAGGAGCTGCGGCGCCTGGAGACGGCCGACAGCGTTTCGGTCGCCGACGAGATCGCGACGCTCGAGGGCAAGGCGCGCGATTCGCTCGCCAACATCTATTCCAGGCTGACGCCCTGGCAGAAGACGCAGGTCGCGCGCCATCCCGACCGCCCGCACGCCAAGCACTACATCTCCCGTCTCATCACCGATTTCGAGCCGCTCGCCGGCGACAGGAAATTCGGCGAGGACAAGGCGATCGTCGCCGGCCTCGGCCGTTTTCGCGGCGACCCCGTCGCCATCCTGGCGCAGGAGAAGGGCGAGGACACGCAGACGCGCCTCAAGCACAATTTCGGCATGGCCCGCCCGGAGGGCTATCGCAAGGCGGTGCGCGTGATGGAGCTTGCCGACCGCTTTGCTATGCCGGTCCTTTCGCTCGTCGACACGGCCGGCGCCTATCCCGGCGTCGACGCCGAGGCACGCGGCCAGGCCGAGGCCATCGCCCGCTCCACCGGGGCGTGTCTGAAGCTCGGCACGCCGAACGTTTCCGTCATCATCGGCGAGGGCGGCTCGGGCGGCGCCATCGCCATTGCGACAGCCAACCGCGTCTACATGCTCGAGCACGCCATCTACAGCGTCATCTCGCCGGAGGGTGCCGCCTCGATCCTCTGGCGCGATCCCGTCCGCGCGCAGGATGCGGCGACCGCCATGAAAATCACCGCGACGGATCTCATGAACCTCAAGATCATAGATGGAATCGTGGAAGAGCCGCTCGGCGGCGCGCATCGCGATCCCGACAAGGTGATCGATCGTGCCGGCGAGGTCATAGCTTCGGCGCTGAAGGAGCTTGCCGGCCTCGCCCGGGAGGATATCCTCAGGCTCCGCCGTGAGAAATTCCTCGCCATCGGCAGGTCGATTCAGTAGAAAATGCCCGTGTGGGCAAAGCCTTCCCGGGGAGGGAGCATGCTTCGACGCGATCATCTTAACGAATCGATTACCATCGCGCACTCAAAGTGGCGGCTGACGGTGGCAATAGCCACCCTGGATAGAAGCGGGTGTAGGGAATAGGGATGGTTCGCTTCTCTCGGATCGGCCGCGCAGGCCTCATCGCGGCGGCAGGCCTCGTGGCCCTGGCGCTTGCGTCGTGCTCGGACTATGGCGGCTCGCTGCCGAAGCACATGCGCCCCCTGGATGAGAAGACGAGGAATCTCGTCGATCGCAAGGGCATGGAGCAGCGCTCGCCGATCCTCATCCGCATGTTCAAGGAAGAAGCGACGCTCGAAGTCTGGAAGCTGCAGAAGGCGACGGGCCGCTATGTCTTTCTGAAGGACTACGAGATCTGCGCCTGGTCCGGCGTGCTCGGCCCAAAAATCCGCGAGGGCGACCGGCAAGCGCCCGAGGGCTTCTATACGATCCGCCCCGCCCAGATGAAACCGGACTCAGACTACTATCTCGCGTTCAACATGGGCTACCCGAACGAATTTGACCGCTCGCTCGGACGCACCGGTTCCGAGCTGATGGTGCACGGCGCCTGCTCGTCGCGCGGCTGTTATTCCATGACCGACGAGAGCATTCAGGAGATCTACACGCTCGGCCGGCTCGCCTTCCAGGGTGGGCAGCGCGACTTCCAGGTGCAGGCGTTCCCCTTCCGCATGACAGCGGAGAATTTGGCGCGCCACCGCAACGATCCGAACATGCCCTTCTGGCTGATGCTGAAAGAGGGCTACGACCATTTCGACGCGGTCGGGCAGCCGCCCAAGGTAGACGTCTGCGAGCGTCGCTACGTCTTCAATTCCGTGCCGGCCACGGGCAGAAGCTTCATCGCCTCCGCCGAGTGCCCGCCCATGTCGATGCCCGAGCCGATCCGTATCGCGCTCGCCGAGAAGGAGGCAAAGGACAACGAGCGAATGCTTTTAATCGCCACGCGGCTCGACCGCCGGGAAGACGCCAGCGGCGCCGCTTCGCTCAGGCTGGCGCTCGCCACGCCGACGTCCGTGGATCGCTCCATTCCGCTGCCGATTTCAATCGCCACGGTGCCGGTCTCCCTGGAGCCGACGACGACCGCGAGCGTCGGGTTGCAACCTATTGCGCCCGCCAATCTTGCGCCGCCGCCGGCCGCCGCTCCGGTCGTGGCCGTCGTCCCCACTCAGGTTCCCGCGGCGCGGCCCGAGCCGGCCGCTGCGCTAGCGCCGGAGGTCGCGGGATTCTTGCCGGTGCCGGAGCTCAGGTCCGGCGAGATCGAGGCGACGCCTGCGGCAGCATCGCCCGACGCCGCCACGCTGGAGGAGCGGATGCTGGCCGGAAGCACGCCAGCCGATACGAGCGTCGCCAACTCCTATGCCTCCGCGGCGGAGGAGGACGCCGGTCTGACCGGCATGGTGCTTCGCCTCATCAGGAAGCAGCAGGCGGACGTGCCCACTCCCTGATTGAGCGCTCATTTCTTAGCGAAAACGGCCGCGCTTCTGCGCGGCCGTTTCGTTTTGAGAGACGTCTGCGTCTTGTCCGGCCGTCAGGCGATCACTACGCCGTGGCATTGTTTGTATTTCTTGCCGGAACCGCAGGGGCAGGGCTCGTTGCGGCCGACTTTGCCCCAGGTCGAGGGATTCTTGGCGTCGCGCTTCGGCCGCGCCTGAGGCTGCGGCCGGGGCGCGAGCGGCACCCCGGGCGCCATCTCGTCCTCACCGGTGGAGGCGTCGACGTGATGGGCCACGCCGACCGAAACGGGCGGCGGCTCCGGCGGCCGCTGCTGGATCTCCACATGCGCGAGCTGTCCGGTGACGGCGCGCCGCAGATTGGCGAGCAGCGCCTGGAACAGCTCGAAACCCTCGGTCTTGTATTCGTTCAGCGGGTCGCGCTGCGCATAGCCGCGGAAGCCGACGACCGACCTGAGATGATCGAGTGTCGCCAGGTGCTCGCGCCACAGGTGGTCGAGCGTCTGCAGCAAAACCTGCTTCTCCACCGCGCGCATGATCTCCGGTCCGAACCGCGTCGCCTTCTTGGCCATCAGCTCGTCGCTCGCTTTGTCTATACGCTCGCGGATTTCGTCGTCGGCGATGCCCTCCTCGGCCGCCCAGTCCTTGATCGGAATGTCGAGACCGAGCTGTCCCTTCGCCGCCTGCGCCAAGCCGTCGATGTCCCATTGCTCGGCATAGGCGCGCTCGGGGATGAACTTGGCAACGATCTCGTCGACGACCTCATGGCGCATGTCGCGCACCGTGTCGCCGGCGTGCTCGTCGGTCATCAGCTCGATGCGCTGCTCGAAGATGACCTTGCGCTGGTCGTTCATCACGTTGTCGAACTTCAAGAGGTTCTTGCGGATGTCGAAATTGTGCGCTTCGACCTTGCCCTGCGCGCGTTCCAGCGCCTTGTTGATCCAGGGATGCACGATCGCCTCGTCCTCCTTGAGGCCGAGCTTCTTCAGCATGCCGTCCATGCGGTCGGAGCCGAAGATGCGCATGAGGTCGTCCTGCAGCGACAGGAAGAATTTCGAGCGCCCGGGATCGCCCTGGCGGCCCGAGCGTCCGCGCAGCTGGTTGTCAATACGGCGGCTTTCGTGGCGCTCGGTTCCGATGATGCAAAGGCCGCCGGCGGTCGGCGACAGCGCGATCGCCTTCAGCCGCTCGACCTCCGCCCGAATCGTCTTCTCGCGCGCGTCGCGCTCCGGACCTTCCGGCACATCCTTCAACTCGTGCAGCACGCGCATGTCGGCGTTGCCGCCGAGCTGAATGTCGGTGCCGCGCCCCGCCATGTTGGTGGCGATGGTCACCGCGCCGGGAACGCCCGCTTGGGCGATGATGTAGGCTTCCTGCTCGTGATAGCGCGCATTGAGGATCGTGAAGACTTTGCTTTTCGCCGCGTTGTCGCTGAACAGCGCGGCGAGATCCTGCGGGTTGGAAAAGTCGCGCTGCTGCCAGTCGCGCTTCCTGAGAAGCTCGGCGAGGTGCTCGGATTTTTCGATCGACGTGGTGCCGACGAGGACCGGCTGCGCGCGCGACCGGCAATCGTCGATGAGCTCGAGGATCGCCTTGTACTTCTCCTCCGTCGTCCGATAGACCTCGTCGTCTTCGTCGACGCGGATCATCGGCTGATTGGTCGGCACCTCGACCACGTCGAGATTGTAGATGTTCATGAACTCGTCCGCCTCGGTGGCGGCGGTGCCGGTCATGCCGGCGAGCTTATCGTAGAGGCGGAAGTAGTTCTGGAAGGTGATCGAGGCGAGCGTCTGGTTCTCCGGCTGGATGCGGACCTTCTCCTTCGCCTCCAGCGCCTGATGCAGGCCGTCCGAATAGCGCCGGCCTTCCATCATACGGCCGGTGAACTCGTCGATGATGATCACCTGACCGTTCTTGACGATGTAGTCCTTGTCGCGCTGGAAGAGCTTGTGGGCGCGGAGCGCGTTGTTCAGGTGGTGCACGATGGCAACGTTTTCGACATCGTAGAGGGCCTCGCCCTTCAGCATGTCCGACGCCTTGAGTATCCCCTCGACTTTCTCGGTCCCATCCTCGGTGAAGTTCGCCGTACGGACCTTTTCGTCGAGCTCGAAGTCGCCTTCCGAAAGTTGCGGCATGAGGCTGTTGATGGTGGTGTAGAGCTCCGAACGGTCCTCGGTCGGCCCCGAGATGATGAGCGGCGTCCGTGCCTCGTCGACCAGAATCGAATCCACCTCGTCGACGATCGCGTAGGAGTGCCCACGCTGCACCATGTTCTGCACGTTGTATTCCATATTGTCGCGCAGATAGTCGAAGCCGAACTCGTTGTTGGTGCCGTAGGTCACGTCGGCCGCATAGGCTTGCCGCCGCTGTGCGGGATCGAGGCCGTGCACGATGACGCCGACGCTAAGGCCGAGGAACTGATAGATTCGGCCCATCCATTCGGCGTCGCGGCGGGCGAGGTAGTCGTTGACCGTGACGACGTGAACGCCGCGGCCGGCGAGCGCATTCAGATAGACGGAGAGGGTGGCGACGAGCGTCTTGCCCTCGCCGGTCTTCATCTCCGCGATGGAGCCCTCGTTGAGCACCATTCCGCCGATGAGCTGGACGTCGAAATGGCGCTGGCCGAGCGTGCGCTTGGCGGCTTCGCGGACCGTCGCGAAAGCCTGCGGCAGGAGATCGTCGAGATCCGTGCCTTCGGCCACCTGCTGGCGGAACGTGTCCGTCTTCGCCCTGAGCTCGGCGTCAGTGAGTGCCGCGATTTCGGCTTCGAGGTCGTTGATCGCCGCGACGATTGGCTGATAGCGCTTGAGGCGCCGCTCGTTGGCCGACCCAAAGACCATACGGCCAAGATTGCCCAAGCCCAGCATGAAATTCCTTCCTGATCAGCAAGACCGCGGTGGTTTTTCGTCCGACACGCACGTCACGAAAACCCGCCGGAACCGCACTGAGAACTGCGGCTTTGCCGCGCACGAACGCCGCCCGGCAGTGGACTGCGGGACCCGCGACAGATAAGAACGGGCCAAAGCTCTGTCAACGCTGGCGAATGGGCCATTGGTCTGCGCCCTATGCCCCCTGAAGGAGTTGCGATGTCTCGCATGATCAAAACGGTGACGGCTGTCTCGGCGGCGCTTTTGGTCTCCGCCGCCGTCACATTTGCAGTTCGCGCCCAGGATCCGGTGCCTGCACCCGCGCCTGCGCCAGCGGAGGGTGCCGCAGCGGTGGAGACCCCGGTCGCGCCTGCCGCGGAACCGGCGCGCGATCCGAGTGCGGTCGTCGCACGGGCCGGCGACGCGACCGTCACCGAGGGGGAGGTCGCGTTGGCTCGGGAGGCGTTTTCAAACGAGCTTTCCAATGTTCCGCAGGAGCAGTGGCGGAGCGTTCTGGTGGACGCGGTTGTGAACATGGAATTGATGGCCCAGGGCGCCCGCGACGCAGGTTTGGATAAAGGGCCGGAATTCGAGCGGCGGCTCGAATTCCTCAGGCTGCAGGCGTTGCGCAACGCCTATGTCGAGAAACAAGTCGTGAAGGAACTGACGGACACCGAATTGCAGGAGGCGTACAAGACGCTTGTCCTGGCTGAGCACAAGCCGGAACAGCAGGTGCACGCGCGACACATCCTCGTAGACACGAAGGAAACGGCCGAGAAGGTCATCGAGGACTTGAAGGGGGGAGTCTCCTTCGAGGAGCTTGCCAAGCAGTCGAAGGATCCGAGCGGGCAGAACGGTGGCGACCTGGGCTTCTTCGGCGCCGGGCAGATGGTGCCGCCCTTCGAGGCGGCCGCTTTCGCGCTGGAGCCTGGTCAATTCACCCAGGAGCCGGTGCAGTCCGAATATGGCTGGCACGTGATCAAGATCGAGGAGAAGCGGATGAGTGAGCCGCCGCCCTTCGCCGAGGTCGAAGAGCAGTTGCGCAGTTATGTGCTGCGGCAGAAGTTCGAGCAGGTGATGACGGTGCTTCGCGACAAGTATCCGGTCGAGATCATTGATCCGACCGCTATGCCGGCACCCGAACCTGCCGCCCCCGTGGAGGGCGAGGCGGCGCCTGCGGTGGAGGAGCCCGCCCCTGCGGTGGAGGAGCCCGTGCCTGCGACGGAGCCTGCGCCGGCCAACTAGCGCTCGACCCCGTAGCGGCCATGGCGGGTCACGTCTCGCCCTTTGCGCCCGAATTCTATCCGGAGCTTCCGGCGGTCGCCGGCGTTCGCCTCGCGACCGCCGAAGCAGGCATTCGCTACAGAGGGCGCACCGACCTGCTTCTCGTCCGCTTCGATCCGGCGGCTTCCGTCGCCGGAGTCTTCACGACGTCGCGCTGTGCCTCGGCGCCGGTCGAATGGGATCGCGCCAAGCTCGGCGGCGGGAAGGCGAGGGCGCTTGTCGCCAATTCCGGCAACGCTAATGCCTTCACCGGCATGAAGGGCCGCCGTGCCGTCGAGGCGAGCGCGGCTGCCGCGGCCGCGGCGGTTGGCTGCCACGCCGACGAGGTGTTCCTCGCCTCGACGGGGGTGATCGGGGAGCCGCTCGACCCGGCGCCCTTTGCGGCGCATCTCGGGCGGCTCGCGGCAGAGGCACTGCCCGGCGGCTTCCTCGATGCCGCGCGAGCCATCATGACGACCGATACCTTTCCGAAGGTCGCGGCGCGCCGGATCAAGGTTGGTGATGGCGATATCGTTCTGGTCGGCATGGCCAAGGGAGCCGGCATGATCGCGCCCGACATGGCCACCATGCTTTCGTTTGTTTTCACCGACGCGCCAATCGGACCCGGCGCGCTGCAGAAATGTCTGACGGCGGCGGTCGAGAAAAGTTTCAACTCGATCACCATCGACGGCGACACATCGACGTCCGACACCCTGCTCGCCTTCGCGACCGGCGCAGCCGCCGCGCACGGAGTGCCGGCACTCGACGATAGCGGCGGGGCGCTCGAAAAATTCCAGGCCGCGCTCTCGGATCTCTGCCGCGAGCTCGCGCAACAGGTAGTGCGCGACGGCGAGGGGCTGACGAAGTTCGTCGAGATCGCCGTCACCGGAGCGGAGTCCGATGCGTCCGCAAGGCAGATCGCTCTATCCGTCGGCAACTCGCCCCTGGTAAAGACGGCGCTTGCCGGCGAGGACGCCAATTGGGGCCGCGTGGTGATGGCGGTCGGCAAGGCCGGCGAGCCGGCGGACCGCGACCGGCTCTCGATTTGGTTCGGCGACTATCGCGTCGCCTTCGAAGGCGAGCGCGACCCGTCCTACTCGGAGGAGGCGGTCTCCGCCTACATGAAGAACGCTGACCTCCGCATCGGCGTCGATCTCGGGCTCGGCCGAGGCAAGGCGACGATCTGGACCTGCGACCTCACTGCCGAATACATCGCCATCAACGCCGACTATCGCAGCTAGACGCTTTCCGCTGCGAACCGGCCTCTGCCTGACTGAGTTTCACCTTTCGGCGAATGCGGATGGATGTCGGTTGATATAAGGACGTGCTTCGACTTAACATTCCATTGGGCCAGCAATTCCGGGATGCATATGTCGGCGACCATGGCCGAGCGCGCGGTCGATGCTTTCATTGCCCGCGTCGGCGCAAATTCCAAGCCGTTTGCCATCGAAATGCCGGACGGCACGGTACGCACATTCGGGGACGGCGAACCCGTCTTCCGCGCAGCGCTCCGCAATGAGCGTGCCGTGAAGGCGGTGCGCAGCCTCGACGAGGGCAACATCGCCGAGGCCTACATGCGGGGGGACGTCGATTTTGACGGCGATATGCTGCTGCCGTTCGCGCTGCGCGCCTCGCTCGACGACCGGCACCCGCTCGCCAACGCTTGGCGTTTCCTCCAGCCGCTCCTGTTCGGGCAGGTCTACACCAACAAGCAAGCGATCAAGTCCCATTATGACGCCGACCCGCGCTTGTTCCTAAGCTTTCTCGATGCGACCCACCCGGCCTACAGCCAAGGCGTCTACGAGAGCGACGACGAGCGCTTGGCGACGGCGCTGGAGCGGAAGTTCGACTACGCCGTCGAGCGCTGCGAGCTCAGCCCCGGCAAGCGGGTGCTTGAGGTCGGCCCGGGCTGGGGCGCCTTTGCCGGGCACGCCCTGCAGTCGGGCATCGACTTCACTGGCATCACCATTTCGGCGGCATCACAAGACTATCTGACCAAGAAGCTCTCCGCCTTCTCGGATCGCTTCCGTATCCTCTTGACCGATTTCCTGACCTACGAGCCAAAGGAGAAATTCGATGCCATTGTTATCATGGGTGTGATCGAGCACCTGCCCCAATATGAGCGCGTGCTCACCAAGCTATCCCACCTGCTCAAGCCTGGAGGCGCCGCATTTATCGACGGCAGCGCGTCGCGCCAGAAGTACGAGTTCTCCTCCTTCATGGCCCGCTACATCTATCCGGGCAACCACTCCTACCTCGTCCTCGATGATCTCCTGAACAAACTGAAGAAAACACCGCTCGACTTGGTCGAGGTGTTCAATGATGGCTGGAGCTATTTCCTGACCTTCAGGCAGTGGGCGCTCAACCTGGAGAAGAACAAGGATTTCGTGTGCAAGGAATTCGGCGACTTCGAGTTCCGCAAGTTCCGCCTTTACCTGTGGGCCCTCGCCTACCAGTTCCAGGCGCGGGACATGGATTGCTACCGCATGACGCTCTACAAACCGAAGGCGGCCTCCTAGACGTCGCTCAAATTCCAGTCCTCTTCTCACCGCCAATAAGTAAGAATGCCGCCGCTTCTTCTCGTCGCCGCCTGCGCCTTGATCGATGCCGATAAGCGCGTCCTCATCGCCAAGCGCCCAACGGGCAAAGCAATGGCGGGCCTGTGGGAATTTCCAGGTGGCAAGGTGGAGGACGGAGAGACACCCGAGGACACGGTGATCCGCGAGCTTTACGAGGAGCTTTCCGTCAGGGTTACGAAACCCTGTCTGGCACCCCTGACCTTTGCGAGTCACGATTATCTAGAATTTCATATTTTATTGCCACTTTTCGTCTGCCGAAGGTGGGAAGGGACGCCCGTGCCCCAAGAAGCTCAGGAAATCAAATGGGTTAGGGCGAACCGGCTGCGGGATTATCCAATGCCGCCCGCCGACGAGCCGTTGATCAGCCACCTCGCTGATCTTCTTTGAGCAAGGTAGACAGCGTGGCACGGGACTTCTCGATCAGGCGTTTCTGGGCCGACGAACGCGGCGCCACGGCGGTCGAGTACGGCCTCATCTGCGGCATCATCGCAGTGGCGGTCTTCGGGATCGTTGGCGCCGGCGGAGGTCTCGCCGTCACCTACAACAAGCTCGTCGCGATCATCGCCGCGCTTGGCGGCGGCGGCGGCAACAACAGCTGACGGTCGCCGACAGATCTATCTCCCTTTAGGCTTTCTATCTCCGAGCACGGCCGCAAGGCTCACCTCAGCAGAACCGCGTTTCGCGGGCTTCTGCTGGCTCTCGTGCGGAGCCCAGCCCGAAAGGGAGATGATATCGAAGGTCGCGCGGATTCGCCCATCCGGATCGCTGAACCGCTCGGCGTAGATTTCCGCGGCCCGCAGGAACAGTTTTCGCCCCGCCGGGTGCCGATCGCGGTCGGGGAGCGCGTTCGTCGCGCCCATCGCCCTCAGGTCCCGAAAGAGATCGAAGGCCGAATCGTAGCGTGCGGTCACCGTGTCGCGATCAGCGACGGGGAGGGCGAAGCCTGCCCTCTGCAGGAGCGCGCCGAGCTGGCGCACGTCCGCGGCCGGGATCACGCGCGGGCTGGCGCCGCCCCGCATCTCGCTTTCAGCGGCGAACAGCGCTTCGCGAAGCTCCGCCAGCGTCTGCCCGCCCGTCATGGCGGCGAGGAACAGGCCATCGGGTCTTAGCGCCGTCCGAATCTGAAGCAGCGCCCCAGGCAGATCGTTGGTCCATTGGAGCGCGAGCGTCGAGGCGAAGAGGTCAATCGAGGCGGGGCCGAGCGGAAGCGCCTCCTCATCGCCGACGGCAGCCGGCGATCGGGTCCGCAGAAGGGCGGCTTCGGTCTGCTCGAGCCGGAACACCTGATCCACCTTGCCGGAGGCGAGGAGCGCCTCGGAGAGCTCGTCGGTTTGCCCACCATGCGCTACCGCCACCGGGAAGCGGCGTTCGACCGCCGCAAGGCGCTCCGCTAGATCTGCGACGACGAGCTTCAGGAGAAACGTCGCGCGCGGCTCGCCGCGTCGGTGCACGCGCGCCAGGCGGCGGCGAAGCAACCTCTTGTCGGTGACCTGCGCGACCATAGCTGCGGTTCCCGCCTGACGATGGGGTCTCAGGCAATGGAGAGGTGGGTGACCCGGCTCGAATGCCGCGATAGCATGGCGCCATGCTGGCGCTCAAACGACCAGGCCTCCTGAGCGGGCTCCGGCGCCTACCGGGGCTCGCCGTGGACCTCGTACTGCCGCCGACCTGTCCCGGCTGCGGGGGAGCCGTCGCCGACGGCCACGCCCTTTGCGCGCGGTGCTGGTCCATGATTCGCTTCATCGAGCCGCCGATCTGTCCGGTCTACGGCACGCCCTTCACCCATGATCTCGGCGAAGGCATCGTCTCCGCCGAGGCGCTTGCCGATCCGCCACCGTTCCGCCGGGCGCGGTCGGCGGCGGTCTACGGCGATGTCGCCCGCCGGCTTGTGCACCAGCTGAAATACCATGACCGTCCCCACGTGGCCGAAGTGATGGCCGTGTCGTTGCACCGCGCCGGCCATCGACTCCTCCGAAAATTCGCTCATCGTGCCGGTGCCGCTCTACCGCTGGCGGCTGTGGCAACGGCAATTCAATCAGGCGGCCCTGCTCGCCTCGAGCCTCGCGAAGCTCACCGGCGTGCCGCATGACCCGCTGGTCCTCCAGCGCGTCAAGCCAACCCGAAGCCAGGTTGGGCTCAGTGTGGGGCAGCGCAAGGAGAATGTGCGCGGCGCCTTTCGGGTGCCGGAGACGATGCGATCGCGGATTGCCAGTCGCGACGTCCTCCTCGTCGACGACGTCTATACATCCGGCGCCACGGCAAAGGCGGCGACGCGTGCCCTGCTTCGCGGCGGCGCGGCCGCGGTCGATGTGCTCACATTCGCGCGCGTAACCGCTTGATCCGGATTTTGCAGAATGAACGGACTCGCATATATATTTGAGTATGAACGGATTTCGACAACCGCAGCCATGCCGCCCGTGACCATCTATACCCGCCGATTCTGCGGCTATTGCACGGCCGCCAAGGCGCTCCTCCAGGAGATGGGGGTGGCTTTCGATGAGATCGACGCAACGAAGTCACCGGACAAGCGGCGCGAAATGATCGAGCGTTCCGGCCGCTTCACGTTTCCGCAGATCTTTATAGGCTCGAATCACGTCGGCGGCTGCGACGACCTCTACGCGCTGAAGGCGCGCGGCGAGCTCGACGCGCTCTTGGCCGCATGAGAGGTGCCATGAAGTTCATCGCCGCGTGTGTCCAGCTCCGCTCCTCGACCGATGTCGCCGAGAACATTGAAACGGTCGAGCGCCTCGTCCGCGAAGCAGCTCGTGCGGGGGCCCGCTACGTGCAGACCCCGGAGATGACCAATATCGTCGAGCGGAACCGCGCGTCGCTCGCCGCTGCAATCAAACCGGAGCACGCCGACCCGTCCGCCCGGCGATTCGCGGAATTGGCAGCCGAGCTCGGGATCGTGCTCCATATCGGCTCGCTCGCCCTGCAGGCTGACGATGGCCGCATCGCCAACCGCGCGCTTCTGTTCGCCCAGAACGGCAAGCTCATCGCCCGCTACGACAAGATCCATCTCTTCGACGTCGACCTGCCGAACGGCGAGAGCTGGCGCGAATCCGCCGTCTATCATCCGGGCGACCGGGCCGTGGTTGCCGACCTGCCGTGGCTCAGGCTCGGCGTCTCGATCTGCTACGACCTTCGCTTCCCGCATCTCTATCGCGCTCACGCGCATGCAGGGGCCGCCGCGCTCACTGCGCCGGCTGCCTTCACCCGGCAGACCGGCGAGGCGCATTGGCACGTCCTGCAACGCGCGCGGGCCATCGAGAACGGCGCCTTCGTCATTTCCGCCGCCCAGGCTGGCCACCACGCCGACGGCCGCGAGACGTTCGGTCATTCGATTATTGTGTCGCCCTGGGGCGAGGTGCTTGCGGAAGGCGGCGGCGAGGGACCCGAAGTGGTCATGGCGGAGATCGATCCGCTGCAGTCGGCCGAGGCGCGGCAGCGCATACCAGCGCTCCTGAACGAGCGCCCCTTCGCGCTTCCGGACGCAAAAGAGCCTGCGGCGGCGCTGAGGTCCGTGTCGTGATTCGCTATTCGCTGTCCTGCGCCGTGGGTCACGATTTCGAAGCCTGGTTTGCGGGCTCGGCAGCGTTCGAGACCCAGCAAGCCAAGGGCAGCATCGCGTGCCCTGTCTGCGGCTCGACGTCCGTCGACAAGGCTCTGATGGCGCCGGCTGTGGCAACCTCGCGCAAGAAGGACTCGATGCGCCTCGCCGCCAACGTTCCCGATCAGCAGGAAGCGGTCGCCATGCTCCGCAAGCTGCGCCAGCACCTGACTGAAAACGCCGACTATGTCGGTCCGAAATTCGCCGAGGAAGCGCGGCGCATTCATTACAATGAGACGGAGAAGCGCGGCATCTATGGCGAGGCCTCGACCGAGGATGCCCACGCGCTGGCCGAGGAGGGGATCGAGTTTCACCCGCTCCCCATGCTGCCGGAAGAGCACAACTGAATTTGTGGCGGGACTACTCCTCACGATCGGTCGAGGTCGGGAGGCGTGGAGCAGCCCTCAGGTAACCACCATTTTATGGCTAGCCCCGCCGGTTAGCGCGGCGGGGCTGGATTCTGTGGGCTCGGTTAGTGCAGCTGGCCTCTAATGGCGCCAGCTGAGAAAGCGCCGTTGTGCACATTGACATAGAACCTAGTCGGGTCGGCGCGGATCGCTGCCACGGTTCCGGCGGCCGCGGCCACGCAGCCCGAAGAGGCGCCCGGATTTCCGCCACCCGGCGCGCTCGGCGGAGTGAGAATAACGACGATACCGCCGTTGACCCCCGACACGCCGGCGTGGATATGGGCCGCCGTAGCGCCGGCAAGGTTGTCGGCGGTGATCCCCCAGCACACCGAAGTGGTAGATGGGAAAAGGATCGTCGCCGAGCCGATGGCGTCGAGGTCACCCTTCCTGCAAACGGATCCTGCGGCGACGAGGACGCATTCGTTGCCCCCGTTGAGGACCGCAAACAGCGGCGCGCCCTGAGGCGATTGTGCGTAGGAGCCGGTAGAGACGACCAGAGTTCCAATCGCGGCGGCAACGGCGCATGCGAACGCTCGGAGTAATGTCATTGGCAGCTCCCTCCCTTGCAGCATGTCCCAGAGGTCCAGGACTGACGGGCGCAGTTGAAGCACCGACAGGGTTGGCTGACAATAAAAAGTTTGGTGAATGGGTTATCGGAATGAAATTTGGATCGGAGAAAATTATTCAGCTTTGCAAATGGTTTAGGTTGAGTGGCTCGCCCTGGCGGAGTCTGGTACCGCAGCTCCCCTGCTCGCGAAGAATCACGTTCGCGTGGCGACCCTTGCGACCCACATGCCTCCCCTCGATTGTTGAGAGGAGTTTGCCCGTGAGCGGATCGCAAAGGGAGAATTGCATGAGGAAGGTCGGACCGATCGCCCTTGCCATCCTGTTGGCGGGTGTGTCGACTTCACCCGAGATTGCCACGGCGGCCGAGCGGCAAGCGGCGATATTCGCCGGCGGCTGCTTCTGGTGCGTTGAAGAGGCGTTCGACAAGGTTGCCGGAGTCCTCGCGACGACCTCGGGCTACACTGGTGGAACAGTGGAGAACCCGGAATACCAGCAGGTATCGGGCGGCGACACCGGGCATTTCGAAGCCGTGGAGGTCGAGTACGACCCGGCAAAGGTGACTTATGCAAAGCTCCTCGACACCTTCTGGCTCAATATCGATCCCTTCGATTCGCGCGGACAATTTTGCGACAAGGGCAGCCAGTACCTGAGCGCGGTCTTCGTGGCGGATGCAGAGGAGCAGGCGCTGGCCGAGAAGTCGAAGGAAGAGGTGGCGACGAGCCAGAACATGCCGGTAGCCACGCAAATTCTCCCGGCGCAGACATTCTATCCGGCGGAGGACTACCACCAGAATTTCCACGTCACGAACGAGGCCCGCTACAAATATTACAAGTTCGGCTGCGGCCGCGCGCAACGCCTCGAGGAGGTCTGGGGCAAGCCGGCAGCCTGAGGCCACCGCCTGGCTCAGCGAACGACCGCTCGGACACGCGCTGGGTGCGTAATTCCGCTTAGCGCATGCCGAATTGCGTCGAATCGGCAATCCGGAGTAGGTTCAACCGGTTGCGCACGGAACGATCGCGCGTTCTTAAGCGTAGTGGAGCTGCGCTGAGTCGGGCTGAACTGGGGGATGCAGGTGCTGGACAGACGCTATTTTCTCGCCGGTGCCGCTAGCGTGGTTCTTGGCGCATGCTCCGGAGGCTTCGGCTCCCTCGCCTACGCGCCGGGCGCAGGATCGCGTCTTGTCGTCACCAACGAGCCGCATCGTGTTCCGACCGTCGATCTCACCACCATTCCGGTCCAGTATCACCGCCAGATCGTAGGCGATCCGACCGGCGAGGCGCCGGGAACGATCGTGGTCGATCCTGGCCAGCGGCTTCTCTACCTGGTCCTCCCGGACGGGCGCGCGCGGCGCTATGGAATCGGGGTTGGACGCGAGGGCTTCGCCTGGAACGGCGCCGCCACGATCGGCATGAAGCGCGAATGGCCGAAATGGTATCCCCCCGTCGAGATGCAGGCGCGCGATGAGACAGCGCGCGAATTCGCCGACGGCATGGAGGGCGGCACCGACAATCCGCTCGGCGCGCGCGCCATGTATCTCTTCAAGGGCGGCAAGGACACGCTCTACCGGATCCACGGCACGAACGAGCCGCGCTCCATCGGCCGTGCCGTCTCGTCCGGCTGCATCCGCATGCTGAACGCCGACGTGATCGACCTCTATGAACGCGTACCCGTCGGCACCAAGGTCGTCGTGCTGCCGGCGACAAGCCCGATCGCGCGGATTGGGCGGGCGATTACCGATCCGGACGCGCAGTGGCGCCAGAACGTGCGGCGGCTGGCCGGAGAGCCGCCGGCTTAGCGCGCCGGGGCGTTTTGTTTTTTCCAGTCCCGATCCTCACCGCCAGGATCTGTCGTCGCGCCCGATTCGCTCGAAGCGTGTGCCGGTCCACTCCAACCCCACTCGGCGAACCAGGCTCCCAGCCGTTCGACGAAAACCGAAGCCTGCCTGGATCTAACTGAAACGTGGGCCATGACCTTTGCTCCTCTGTTTGAGGAGCGAAAATAGGATGCGATACCTGCCAGCCGGATGTCATGTTTGACCGGCTCTGTTTGTGGCCCAAAAATGGCATATCGGACGGGAGAATCGCGTGAATGCGTTAGAGCGCGCGCTCGCAATCCTGCTTCTGCTCACGCGCCGGCAGCTGTTCCCGGCGTCTGACCTTGCCGCGCGCTTCGAAGTGTCGGTCCGCACTGTCTACCGGGACATCGACCGGCTCATCGCGCTTGGCATCCCGATCGAAGCGGAGCGCGGGGCGGAGGGTGGATTTCGGCTCTCGGGCGACTATCTCTCGCCGCCTATTGCCCTGAACAGGGTGGAGACGACGGCGCTTCTCGTCGCGCTCACCTTGGTGCGCGGCCTCGAAACGACGCCGCTGAAGAGCGACCTTGAAACGGCCGAGGCAAAGCTTCTCGCCGCCCTTCCGAAAGCCGCGCGCGAGATTCTGGCGAAACGACCGAGCATCGTCGGGATCGAGCGGGCGCCCGATGACATATTCCATGGTCGGCGACCGGCGGAGCGCCTGCTCGATCATCAGGCCGCTGTCGACAGGTTTCTCGAAGGCATCCTGACCCAGCGTCGGGTCGAGGTGACGCACCGCAATCCCTCCCGCCCAAGCGAACGCGTGCATGAGATCGAGCCGCACGGCCTCCTTTGGGATCGCGACCTTTGGTATTTGGTCGGGCGGTCGCTCGAGGCGGGTGAAATTCGGATGTGGCGGGCGGACCGGATTCACTCCATCGCGGTCACCGGCATGGCGTTCCGGCCGATGCCGGATTTCGACATTCGCGCGCTGCTTGGTAGGCAGTGGCTGGAGCGCGCCATGCGCACCTGGGAGAACGAGAAGGAAGGGAGCCGCATCAGAATGAGCGCCGAGGCCGCGTCAAAACTTCGTCGCGATTGGTATTATCGCCATGCCGCGTATTTTGAGGGCGACGATGGCCGGATCGTCATGTCGATTTCCGACACGGATGCAGAATCCGTGCTTCCGCTCGTTCGCTGGCTTGGTGCCGAGGCCGAGATTCTTGCGCCTGAGAGCTTGCGAGAAAAGCTACGGACCGAGCTCGATGCGATTCGGCTCGCCTATGGCTGATCGAGATCGAGAGGGCGCCGCGCGATCGGGCATGAGGCTGCTTACGGCAGCGTTCGCCTTGGTTTGCTGGCTTGGTGCAACTGCCGATGCCGAGACGAGCTGCCGCGCCGGAGAAAACTTTGCCGGCTGGCTCGCGGAGCTACGGCAAGACGCCGCGGGGCAGGGGATTTCGGAGCGAACGCTTGCGGCTCTCGACGGGCTGACCTTCGACGAGCGGGTGCTGAAACAGGATCGTGGTCAGCCGACGCTATCGCAAAGTTTTCTGGATTTCGCCGGGCGCGTCGTCTCCGCCGACCGTCTCGCGCGCGGCCGCGCGCTCTTGACGACGCGTGCCGCGACATTCGCCAGGATTGAACGCGACTTTGGCGTTCCCGGCCCGGTCATCGTGGCCTTCTGGGGGCTGGAGACCGACTATGGCGCCTTCATGGGCGATTTCTCCTCGCTCCGTTCGTTGGCGACGCTCGCTTACGATTGCCGCCGGCCAGACCATTTTCGCGCCGAGCTGATCGACGCGCTAAAACTCCTGGAAAGCGGCGACCTCGTGCCAAAGGAGATGACCGGCGCCTGGGCGGGAGAGCTTGGACAGGTGCAGTTCACCCCGTCGAACTACCTGAAATACGCGATCGACTACGACGGCGACGGGCGCCGCGATCTCGTGGGAAGCGTGCCCGATGCGCTCGCCTCCACCGCCGGCTATCTGAAGGCGATTGGATGGCGTGCAGGCGAGCCGTGGCTTGAAGAGGTGCGGGTTGCCGACACGGTTCCCTGGCAGGAAGCCGCGCGGGCCAACTTGAAGCCGCGGTCGTTCTGGGCGGCGGCCGGCGTCACGCGAGCGGATGGGAGCGCGCTTCCCGCCGACGACGTGCCAGCGGCGCTGCTCCTTCCGATGGGGCGGCTTGGGCCGGCCTTTCTCGGCTACGCGAATTTCGGCATCTACTGGGAATGGAACCAGAGTTCCAATTATTCGCTCGCCGCCGCCTATTTCGCCACCCGCCTCGCCGGTGCGCCGCGGCTGAACCGGGGCGATCCGCCCGCCATCCTTAGCGCCGATGACATGCGCGAGGTGCAGGAGCGCTTGAACGCCATGGGCTACGACGCCGGCACGCCCGACGGGCGCCTCGGCGAGATCACCCGCGCCGGCGTCAAGCAAGCGCAGCTCGCCTTCGGCCTGCCGGCCGACGGCTATCCGACGCGCGAGCTGTTGGACCTCTTACGCAAGGGAAAATGAGCGACGCGCTACCGCGTCCTTGTCAACGCCAGCCACACCCCGCCGCCGATCAACACCCCTCCGCTGGCGCGCGAGAGCCATTTGACCTGCCTCCGCGAGATGCGGTGGCCAGCGCCGCCGATGAGGATGGCGTAGAGCCCGTCCGAGATGGCGGCGACAGTGATCGCGGTCGCGCCCATGATCAGCACTTGCTGAAAATAGTCGCCCGCCGGATCGATGAACTGCGGAAGGAAGGCGCCGAAGAAGACCAGCGTCTTCGGATTGCTGATCGCCACCAGAAATCCTTGCAGGAAGAAGCCGCCGCGCGGCGCTGGCGCCGCGTGGCGATCGCCGAGAGTGCCGGTCGAGCGGATGAGCTTCACGCCAAGCCAGATCAGATAGGCGGCGCCCGCAAGCCGCACCACCTCGAACCACCAGCCGAGCGCCTCGATCAGCGAGGCGAGTCCGAAGCCGACGAGCGCGATCATGAACGCGATGCCGAGCTGCGTGCCCGCTACGTTGAGAAGCCCGGCCCTGACGCCGTGCGAAAGACTGTTGGCGATGATGAGCGTCACCGTCGGCCCCGGCACGATGATGATGACGACGCAGGCCAGCAGATAGGCGAGGTAAAGTTCGGGCGACACTTCATGCCCTCCGAAAGACTTGGATTACGACGATGGTACGGGAGAGCGCGGCGTCAGTAGATTCCCATGTAGTCGCGTTTGCCGACCTCGACTCCCTTGTGGCGCAGGATGTCGTAGGCGGTGGCCACGTGGAAGAAGAAATTCGGCAGCGCGTTGTGAAGAAGATAGCGCTCCCCCTTCAGTGTGCGCGGCTGTCCGCCGACGGTAATGGTGATGTCCTTCGCTTCCGAGCCGTCGATCTCGCTCGCCGGCACACTCGCTACGAAGTCGATCGCCTTGGCGATCCGCGCCTTCAGCTCGTCGAGCGTTGCCTCGGTGTCCTCGAATTTCGGGTTCTCGCGCCCCGAAAGCCGCGCAGACGCGCCCTTGGCATGGTCGGTCGCGATCTGCACCTGGCGGGAGAGGGGGAACATATCCGGCGCCAGGCTGGCGCTTACCAGCTCCTTTGGGTCGATCCCTTTTGCCTTCGCGTGGGCGGCGGCCTTGTCGAGATTGGCTGAAAGCGCCTTCAGCATCTGCGTGAAGACGGGCTGTGAGGCCTGGGACATGGAAAGCGGCATTGAATTACTCCCTCGTGTGCCGTGTTCTTTAGCCGCGGTAGTTTGCCGAAGCTAGCGACTATGCCTCGCCTGCCGGCGTTTCGATCAGGCCGCGCTTTCTGAGCAACGCTTCAGGTTCCGGCATGCGTCCGCGAAAGCGGCGATAAGCCTCCGCCGGCTCACGCAGATAGCCGGCCGAGTAGACGTAGTCCTTGAGCCGCTTCGCCGTCTCCGGATCGAATATGTCGCCGGCCTCCTTGAAGGCCGCGAAACCGTCGGCGTCGAGCACCTCCGACCAGAGATAGCTGTAGTAGCCGGCCGCGTAGCCGTCGCCGGAGAAGACATGCGCGAAGTGCGGTGGCCGATGCCGCATGACGATCGCGTCGGGCATGCCGATCCGTTCGAGCGCTTTCCGCTCGAAGGACGCGATGTCGAAATTATCGGCGTCGACAAGGAGATGCAGATCGAGATCGACGAGCGCGCATGCGGCATATTCGACCGTCGCAAAGCCCTGGTTGAAGGTTCGCGCTGCGAGCATGCGCTGCAGCATCGCCTCGGGCATCGGCTCGCCGCTGCGGTGGTGCAGCGCGAAGCGGCGGAGCAGCTCGGGCTCCTCCAGCCAATGCTCGAAGAGTTGCGAGGGAAATTCCACGAAGTCGGTCGCGACGTTGGTGCCGGAGATCATGCGGTAGGTCACGTCGGAGAGGAGCCCGTGCAGGGCGTGGCCGAATTCGTGAAAAAGCGTCCGCGCGTCGTCGAAGCTCAGCAGCGTCGAGGCGCCGTCACCGGCCTTGGCGAAGTTCATCACATTGACCACGATCGGGCGGATATCGCCGGCGAGCTTTTCCTGGCTACGGAACAGGCTCATCCAGGCGCCGCTTCGCTTTGACGTCCGCGCAAAATAATCGCCGAGGAAGAGTCCGACATGTCGGCCATTCGCGTCGCTCACCTCCCAGGCGCGCACGTCGGGATGATAGAGCGGAACATCGGAGCGCGGTCTGAAGGAGAGGCCAAAAAGCTTTTCGGCCGTGTAGAACGCCGCCTCGATGATCTGATCAAGCTGGAGATACGGCTTGATCGCGCCGTCGTCGAAATCGAATTCGGCTTTTCGCCGCTTCTCCGCGTAGAAGCGCCAGTCCCACGGCGCGAGTGCAAAATTCCCGCCTTCGGCCTGGATCAGGGCCTGCAGCGCCGCGCCTTCGCGAAGCGCCTTATCCCGCGCCCGCGTCCAGACGGAATTCAATAGACCGAGCGCCGCCTCCGGTGTTTTCGCCATGGTGTCGTCGAGGCGGAACTGCGCAAAGTTTTCATAGCCGAGCAGCTTCGCGCGCTCGACCCGCAGCTGCACCATTTCGGCGATGATCGCCCGGTTGTCGCTGGCGCCGCCATTTTCCCCCCGTGAAAGCCAGGCCTTGAAGGCCGCCTCGCGGAGATCGCGGCGGGTGGAGAATTGCAGGAACGGCTCGATTGAGGAGCGCGACAGTGTAATCACGCGCCTGTCCGTCATGCCGCGCTCAGCCGCCGCCTTCGCCGCTGACTCGAGCTGCGCTTCGGAAAGGCCGGCGAGATCCGCTTCGCCGTCGAGAGCAAGCGCATAGGCGCGCTCGTCGGCGAGCACATTCTGCCCGAACTGCGTGCCGAGCACGGCGAGCCGCTCGGTGATCTCGGCATGCCGCTTCTTCTTCTCCGGCGCGAGCCCTGCGCCCTGGCGGACGAAGGCCAGATGCAGGCGTTCGAGCACACGCGCCTGCTCAGCCGAAAGTCCGAGCGCCGCCTCGCGCTCCTTCAGAGTGGCCACGCGGCGGAAGAGGGGCTCGTTCAGATAGATCGCCGATTTGTGCTTGGCGAGGATCGGCGCCACGTCGCGCTCGATCTTCTCCAGCGCGTCGTTGGTGTCGGCGCCGGAGAGGTTGAAGAAGACGGCGGAAACGCGCCTGAGCGTTCTCCCGCTCATTTCGAACGCCTCGACCGTATTGGCGAAGGTCGGTTCGCCGTCATTGCCGGCGATCGCCGCGATCTCTCGCTCATGCTCGACGAGTGCCGCGTCGAAGGCAGGACGAAAATGCTCCGGCGCGATCTCCGAAAAGGGGGGCGCGCCGAACGGCGCCGTCCACTCCTTCAACAAGGGATTCTCGGCCATCGTCATTGCATCTCTCCCGCGGCGTTGCCGCTCGTGTTGGTGTCAGGGCCCGCCCGCGCCGCCCTCCAGCCCAAGCGTCGCGCCAGGTTGCTTGCTCGCCTGCGCGGAAGCCGATGCCTGCGGAAAGCCGGCCCCGCGCCAAAGCCGGGAGAGCGAGCACCGCCGTGACGAAGGGGGCGAGAAGGAACGCATCGCGGCCATGTAGTCGGTGCCGGAGAAAACCTCAAATCTCGGCGAACAGCGTGGCGTTTTTGCCGCGATCGGATTCTAGCGGGCGTGGAATCCGCCGTCGATCGGCGGCAGAGCGCTGCGAAAGTGCGGGGATTGCGCTGGACATACGGCGGCCGATGGTCTTAGGAATACAACTTACACATGTATCATGGCGGAAACACTCGTATTGCGACAGAATGAAAACACTGTCGCAAGCCGGCTTGGACACGCCGCGGCGGCAGGAATTCGACCCGGTCAATACCTCTCAACAAATCGGAGATTGCCATGACTTTGATGATGAAAACTTTGGCCGGAGGTACAGCCTTTCTATTGTCGGCCGCGGTTTCAATTAGCTTTGCGGCGGCGGAGGATGCGTTCAAGCCAGGTAAACCGAACGCGAAAATCCCATGCCCGCATCCGAGCTCTGTCGCCCTCGTGCTAAACACGCCGAACCCGGTGTCTTCCGAATTTCCGGGTCAGCCCCCGCCGGTCCTGGCCGGGCTCGGTGACACGACCTTGAACCGACCATTCCGCCATACCTTTGCGTGGCCAGAGCCAGAAGGTTTCTGTTGCGAGATCACGAGTGCGAAGTTGGTGGTCGACCTGATCGCCAACGGCCCCGGCAACGGAAACGATTCGATTGGCATCTATAGTGGCGTCAACGTTTCTGGCATGGGCGGCTATATCTATCATTCTGGGTCACCGGGACCCGCGCAGGTGCCAGATGTTGCCACGGGCACGTCGAAAACGATCATCTGTCAGATGAACGCGGCGGCCCTGAACAACATGAACACCGACCATAGCCTGAGCTTGGGAATTCAGGACGACACACTCGTCAAATCGGTGACCCTGACGATCGACGCCTGCTGTGTCACCGCCTTCAAATGACGACGTCCCGACCTGGATCCAGTCGCACATCCCTCAGCGTGCGCGAAAACCGCCGTCGACCGTGAGCGAGGCGCCGGTCACCATCGAGGCGCGCGGGCTGAGCAGGTAGAGAATCGCATCCGCCACCTCCTCCGGTTCGACGAAGCGGCCGAGCGGAATGCGCGAAAGCATCGAATTCGCCTTTTCCGGGTCGCTCCACGCCTTGATCGCCATTGGCGTCAGCGTCACCACCGGGTTCACGCTGTTAACGCGGATGCCGTGCGCTCCGAGTTCGACGGCCATGACCCGCGTCATGGCGTCGAGCGCGCCTTTGGTCGCGCAGTAGGCGGTGTGCTGCGGCACGCCCTGGAGCGACGCCATGGAGGAGACGTTGACGATCGCCCCCTTATGGCCGCGGCGGATCATGTCGCGCGCGCATTCCTGCGCGACGATCATCGGCGCCCTGGCGTTGACGCTCATCAGCCAATCGAAGGTCTCGACCTTCACGTCCAGGAACGAGTCGAGCTGCGTCGTGCCGGCATTGTTGACGAGGAGATCGATGGGCTGGGCGGCGATTGCGGCCGAGCGCGTCGCGACCGGATCGGCGAGGTCGCAATGGATCGTGCGGCAGCCATATTCGGCCTCGAGGCTTTCGAGGTCGCTCCTGGTGCGCGACAGCGCAATCACCTCCGCTCCTTCCGCCACCAGCCGCTCCACGACCGAGCGCCCGATCCCCTTTCCGGCGCCTGTGACGAGCGCCCTCTGACCCTGAAACTCCATCCGATCCTCCCATCGCTTCCCGCCTGTGCCGACCGGCTGAAACGGACCGGTCGCGGTATTATAGCGCGGCCCGCGGCGCCCCAAGCTCTGCGCAATCGCTCCGCGGCCGGCAAGAGCCCCTTAATGCTTGCATGCGAGGTTTCGGACGCGAGGTCGCCGATGGCCGTCTTCGAATCCGGTTTGACGTCAGTCCCAGCCCGCCGCATCGGGTGGGGCGCCGGCGGTATTTTCGTCGCGGCCTTGCTGCTCTGGGCGGCGCTCTACGCCTCCGGCGTCTTTCCCTGGCTCGGCTATTCCTGGCTGAAGCGCGAGTCCTTTGGCGCGGGTCCATTCAGTGTCATCGGCGAGAACCAGGCCGGGACGAGCTTCGGCCTGAGCACGCTGCTCTTTCTCAAGGGGCAGGAGATCGTCGTCGACTACGCCGCCGAAATCCGCGCCGGCAGCCTCCGGCTCTATGTCTACGACATTGGGAAAACCGGGCAGGGCGCGGGCGGGTCGCACTATGTGACGCAAACGGGGTCGGGCGTCTGGACCTACAATGTGCCGAAAACCGGTCTCTACACGATTTCAATCGGGCCCTCGGTCACGCAGGGCGCCGGCCGCGGCTTCGACCTGAGCTATCGCGTCTGGTGGGGCGCTCGCCCGGCGCGGTGACGTTCAGGCGTGCCTTCGCTGCCGAAGGTCGGGCAGGAAGATGGTGAGAAGCCCGATCGCCGGCAGGAACGAGCAGACCTTGAAGACGAAATCGATGCTGGTGGCGTCGGCGAGCCATCCGAGCACCGCCGCGCCGATGCCGCCCATGCCGAAGGCGACGCCGAAGAAGATCCCGGAGATCATTCCCACGCGTCCCGGCACCAGCTCCTGCGCGAACACAACGATAGTCGAAAAGGCCGTCGCCATGATCACCCCAATCATCACGACGAGCACACCGGTCCAGAAGAGGTTCGCGTACGGCAGCATGAGCGCGAAGGGCAGCGCACCCAGGATCGAGAACCAGATGACGAGCTTTCGCCCGAAGCGATCGCCGAGCGGCCCGCCGAAGAAAGTGCCGGCCGCCACCGCCGCGAGGAACATGAAGAGATGCAGCTGCGAAGCCTGCACCGAAAGGCCGAACTTATGGATGACGAAGAACGTGTAGTAGCTGGTGAGGCAGGCCATGTAGAAGAATTTCGAGAAGACCAGCACGAGCAGGATTGCGATAGACGCTTTCACGCGCCGCGAGGTGAGCCCGTGCTGGCTTGCGAGCTTCGCCTTACCTGCGGCGAGATGCCCGACGATCTGCTGCTTGTACCAGCGGCCGACTTGCGACAGCACCAGGATGGCGAGGAGCGCCACCAGCGAGAACCAGGCGATCGAGCCCTGGCCGCCGGGTATGACGACGAAGGCGGCGGCGAGCGGTCCGAGCGCCGAACCGACATTGCCGCCGACCTGAAAAGTCGATTGGGCGAGGCCGTAGCGGCCGCCCGACGCCATGCGCGCAACGCGCGAGGATTCCGGATGGAACACCGCGGAGCCGAGCCCAACGAGAGCCGCCGCCAGAAGAATCTCGCCGAAGCTGGAGGCGAGCGAGAGAAATACCAGGCCGGCGAGCGAAAAACCCATGCCGATGGCAAGCGAATAGGGCTTTGGGCGGCGGTCCGCATAGAACCCGACGACCGGCTGCAGCAGCGAGGCGGTCAGCTGGAAGGTGAGGGTGATCAAGCCGATCTGCGTGTAGCTCAGCCGAAAAGAGTCTTTTAGGAACGGATAGATCGCCGGCATCAACGACTGAATCGTGTCGTTGAGCATGTGGGAGAAGGAGATCGCGAGGAGAATAGCGGTCACCGGGCCCGCTGCTGCGGCCGCCGCGCCGGTGGCGGCGCTCTTCTCGTTGACGGCGCTGTGCTTGTTCACGCTCGTGGCTCGGGAGGGATTTTGTGCCGGTTCCATAGGCTGCTTCGTTGAGCGGCGTCTACAGCGTCGCTCCGCTTAGCCGGCTCAGCGCGCTGAGAACGCTTCCAGATAGCCGATGAGCCGCCGCTCGAATTCGCTCTGCCCAAAGGGAAGGGTGGCGAGCCACTCCGCCGGGCACGCCTCGATCAGGCTTGGCGCAGCTCCGATCGCCACGGCGACGTCCGCAGAGCCGAGGTCGGCAGACTCAGTCGCGCGGGACGTGCCGGCAAGAAAATGGTTCGCCGGAAGCGCGAAGGGGAAGGGACCGCGCCCTAGGGCGATCCGGTTCACGAAGAGGCACGAGCCGTGATCTATCGCGAAGGTTCCCTGCGGGCTCCGGAGCAGGTTCGGGTTTTTCGCGGTCCTATCGACGTTCTGCAGCAGCCGGTCGGCGAGGGCGAGGTGCGAAAGGAAATTCGGCGGCAGATCGGCGAGATCGCCGGGACCAAGCGCGCCAGCATCGGGAATGACGGCGATGCCGAGGTTCCAGCCGGAGCTTCTCTGCACCAGGTCGTCGAATTCATCCGTGCCGACCTGCCAAGGAAAATTCTCCGGCAGAAAAAGCGGTCGCGCGGGCGGAACGGAGAGGCCGACGCGCTCGGCGATCCCGTTCGCCAAAAATTCCGTCAAGAGGCCACGCCGGCCGGCCCCCGCCCCGGCGAGCTTCAGCACGAACCGCTCGCCGTCGCCAGTTTCCACGTAGGCAGGCGAGGAGCTACCGGTGCGGATGACCTCGTGCAGCTGTGCGATCGTCTCGGCGTTGGAGGGTCGCTCTGTTCCGCCAGGGCCCTCGCTATGTTCCTTTTGCATGAACCAGCGCGGCTTCCAGCTCGGCGAGCGGTCGGTCGATCAGGTCCTTGTCGAGCTCGGCGAGGATCTTGTCCGCGAGCGTCTTGTGATAGTGGCGGCGCAGCTCACCGAGCGCCCGCGGCGCAGCGACGACAACAAGATGGTCGATCTTCCCTTCGATCGCCTGATGGTTCAGCCAGTCGGCGACAGCGGCGATGAAGCTGTCCTCCTCGATGAGTTGGTCGTCGGGATTGGCGGCGCTCGATCGATGTCGTTTGCCGGAATCCTTGCTGTGACCCTCGAGCTTCGGCGTGGGGAGCAGGATCAGCTTCGGATGCGTCTCCTCGCCGGTGTTGCGATAGAGTTTCAGATTGGCGCCGTCGGCGACGGCGACGAGGGTGCCGTGAGGGATCAGCATTTGGGTTCTCCATTGCGCGGACGGCGCGGCGGTTGGTCCGGCCGCAACGCGCTCCACGCTTTTTGGTTGCCGAACCGGGCGCTTTCAATCATAGGCAAGAGCAGCACACGCTCATAGATTTGCCGCGAGGATGATTTCCGCCCTTGCGCAAGGCGAAGACAATGCGGATCATTCCCGCTGATTGCCGATAAGCCCATATCCTGCGCCAAGTCGCAACGCGCCGGCTTTGCGCTAGCGCAAACGACGCGGCGAACTCGATCGATCTGAAGCCTGACAGACCCATGCCAAGACCACCCGACCGCAGACGACCGATGGACCCGCGCGAGCGGGCCGAGGCCGCTTTCAAGACCGCGACCACGAAGACCGCTGAGTCCGCCCCGTCCACCGCGCTTCCCGCCGGCAAGGAGCTCGTCTCGCTCCGCGTCGATCGCGACGTGCTCGAGCATTTTCAGGAAGGCGGGCCGGACTGGCAGGAGCGGATGAACGCGGCATTGCGGAAAGCGGCGGGCAAGTAGCGCTTGCCTAAAGGCCGATACGCCATGCCGCATTTCTTTCTAAAACTCATACCGCCGCGCCCGACTTTCGCCACCGACATGACGGAGGCGGAGAGACAGGCGATGCAGGCGCACGCGGCCTATCTCACGACGCTTCTCGACGACGGTCGCGGTGTGGCCTTCGGGCCGGTGTTCGATCCAAATGGCGTGTTCGGCATGGGGATCGTCGAGGCGGCGGACGAGGCGGCCGGCCGCGCCATCACCGCCAAAGACCCGGCGGTCCTCGCCGGCGTCGGCCGCTACGAGATTTTTCCGATGCGGTTGCTGAAGAAGGGGTAGGAACACCTCACCTAGCTTCCGCGTTTCAGACCGACACGCATCAGGGAGGCGGTCATGAGAGGCATATTGAAGGCGCTGATCCTCGGCTGGATTGGCAAGAAGATCTATGATCGCGTGCTGGGCGACGGCGAGCCCGCCAGGGAGGCGGCGCCCGCCAAAAACGCGGCGCACGCCAAGCGCGCCGCTCCAAAGCGAACCGCGCGCAAACCCGCCCGCCGGGCCGCTTAGGGCATAAACCATCGTTCTCGCGGCGTATTCGCCCGAGGTTTCAAAGAGCTGACCCTCCGCGTGAGGAGGGAGCGGGGCGCTGACGAAGCACCTCGATTGTAGTTTTGTGTGGCGCCTCTTGAGCGCCCCGCGCGGCAGTTAAGACACCCGACTCGTCCGCTCTTCCTTGCTTCGAGGCCTTCGCGAGCGAAGGCACCCCAGCACATGCAGCCCAGCAACATCGGGCAACCCGCTCGTAATGGCGGATGGACGGACCCTTCCAGGTGCCGTCCCCCCAAAATTTCCTCGCGGTCTGTCGAAAATGACCGGCGTCGTTCGTTGTCTGGGTATCGAGGCTTCGGCATGCACCAAGGAGCGGCCGGCAACACCCAAGGGAGACAACCGTGTTCAAGACCAAGCTGATCGTGCTCATGGCTGCTGTGTCGGCCGCGATCGCCGCGCCACAGGCCGGCCACGCCGAGGAAGCAAGCGCGACTTCGGAGGCCGCGACTGCATCTGCGCCGGACAAGACCGGCCATATCGAGGTCAACGGCGTGAACTACTATTACGAGGTCCGCGGGGAGGGCGAGCCGCTGCTCTTACTTCACGGCGGGCTCGGGACGACCGACATGTTCGCTCCGCTGCTGCCGATCTTTTCGGAAAACCGTCAGGTGATCGGCGTCGATCTTCATGGCCATGGCCGCACCGATCTCGGTGACCGAAAAATCAGCCTGATCGACATCGGCGACGACCTGGCCGCGATCCTGAAAGAGCTCGGCTACGGTCAGGTCGACGTCTTGGGCTATTCATTCGGGGCAGGCGCCGCTTTTCGGCTTGCCGTGCAGCATCCGGACATGGTGCGGCGGCTCGCGCTCGTTTCGGCGCCGTTCGCGCGGGAAGGCTTCTTCCCAGAAATGATTCCGCAGCAGGAATCTGTCAGCGCGGACATGGCCGAGCAGATGAAGGACACGCCGATGTTCAAGTCCTACGTCGCGGTCGCGCCGCACCCGGAGGATTTTCCAAAACTCCTCGACCGGATGGGCGAGTTGATGCGAAAGCCCTACGACTGGCGCGAGGACGTGAAGACGCTCAAAATGCCGGTGATGCTTGTCTTCGGCGACAGCGACATGGTCCGCCCCGAGCACATCGTCGAGTTCTACCAACTCCTCGGCGGCGGGCTGAAGGATGCCGGCTGGATGCGCGAAAACATGTCGAAAAACCGACTGGCGATCCTGCCCAACCTCACCCACTACGAGATGTTCATGGCGCCAGAGCTGGCGGACACCGTGCTGCCGTTTCTGAACGGCGAAGAAAAAGCGCCGAGCTGGGCGGAGCAGGTGGAGGGGAACTGAGCTGCCCCGAGCAGTGAACCTGCGGCGAGCGATCGGTTGTAACGTTTCATGTGAAACAATTCCTACAACGCTCGGATGCAGCTTGGTTTTCCGG